>JAGWTL010000069.1 GCA_028869035.1 Burkholderiales bacterium
CGGTGCTGCAGGCGTCCCAGGCGCTAGATGCGGCCAACGCCAGCGGCGATGCGCAGGCCATCCGCGCCGCCATGGGCGCACTGGAAGCTGTGCTCAAAGGGGCAGCGCAGGCGCCGGAGGCCGTCCCGCAACCGTCTCCTGCGTCGACGCGCGAAGCACCCCCATCTCCGGTCGCCGCGCTGGCTCAGCCGCGCAAGCCCGTGGTGGCCGTGCGTGGCGATGACCGTCCAGGAATGAAGCGGGCCGAGCCCGCTGCGCCTGCGGGGCGTGGCCGACCGGGTGAACGACGCGATGCACCGCGCCGTGACGAACGTCGGCCCGAACGCGACGGCCGGCGCGAGTTCGGTCGTGAGCGCGAGGGGCCGCGTCTGGGTGATGCTGCCTTCCGCGCCCAGCGTGATGCGCTGGACCATGCGCAGGCCGCCCTCAAAAAGCTCGCGGTGCAGGCGCATGGCGAGGCGCTCACGCACCTGCTGACGGCCTGGGAGCAGCGCGATGCCGCCAAGCTGCCCACGGCAGCCGAGATCGGCGGGCGCGTGACACCGGCCGTGCGCGGCCTGTGGATACAGGCGCTCGCGGCGGCCCCCTCGGCCCCGGCGGACGAGACCCTGCTGCGCCTGGAGATTGCCGCCGAGGTGCCGACGCCGGCCGAGCAGATCGATGCGCGGCGTGCCTTGCAACTGCAGCTGCTGACAAGGCGCAACGAACCGGCGCCGGCGCAGACCTGGGGCCAGGACGTGGCGCGTGTGCTGGCGGCAGCTTATGACGTCAGTCGGGCACGTCGCCTGCAGCAGGCGCTCAAGGCCTTGCTCAAGCGCTGAGGTCAGCCCTGTTGTTCAGCGCCTGGCCTGGTAGTAGGCGTCGAACAGCGGCAGCAGCGAATCGAACTCGCGCCCAAAACGCGCACGGTTGACGAAATAGGCTTCGCTGCTCACGGCGAAGAATTCGTCGATGGCTTCGGCCCCGTAGGGGTCGAGCCAGGGGGGGGCACCGCCAAAGCGCTCGGCCTTGATCACCGCTTCCCGGAAGGCCTCATAGGCGGTCTGCAGCGTGGCCAGCCAGTGGCTGCGTGCAGCTCGGGCGCTGGGCTGGCCCATGAATCCTTTCGTTAGCGGTGGGCAGCCATCGGGCATGCCATCGCGCAGGTCGAGCTTGTGCACGAACTCGTGGATGACCACGTTGTAGCCGGTCTCGCTGGAAGCGGCCGTCACGTCGTGCCAGCTCAGCATCACGGGGCCCTCGTGCATGGCCTCGCCGGCCAGCGTTTCCTCATAATGATGCACCACGCCGTGCTCGTCCACCACCTCGCGCTGCGCCACGACCTCGTCTGGATGCAGCACGATGCCGACGAAGTCGTCATACCAGCGCAGGGGCTGGTCACCGGGACCGAAATGCAGCACGGGCAGACAGGCCTGCGCGGCGATGGTGAGCGCCATGGCATCGGTGATGAGCAGACCCTGGGCGCCGTGGAACTCCTTGTCCTCGAGGAAGAAGGTGCTGAGTTCGCGTAGCCTGGCGAGGTCGGAGGCTGGAAGCTCGCCCAGGAAAGGGCAGGCGTCCAGGGTTTGTTGCCACAGCGCGTCGGGAAGGCCGGTCTTTGGCCGGCGTTCACGCCTCATCAGGCGGCCGAGCCAGGCCCACATGCTCAGCGGATGTCCGCGGCCGGCAGCCGCCGGACCTGGACCGGCTCTTGCGGACCTTGCAAGGACAGGCGCAGCACTTCGGCACGTAGTGGCTTGGCGCCTGCATCCCAGTCGCTCAGCACGTGTCGCGTCAGGCCCTGGCCCAGATCATGGTCGGCCGGCTTGTGGGTGTGGCCGTGGATCAGGGTGGGGGCATGCGCGCTTTGCAGCCACGCACGCGCCATCGGGGCGTCAACATCGGCGTAGCTCACGCCGCTGCGCTTGCGCTCCTCGCTGTGTTGGCGCAAATCGCGGGCGATGTGTCGGCGCTGGGCCAGGGGCTGGGCCAGAAAGGCCTGTTGCCAGGTCTCGGTACGAACCTGGGCGCGGAAAGCCAGGTATTCGCGGTCGTCCAGACAAAGCGCATCGCCATGGCTCAGCAGCCAGCGCTCGCCGCCGAAGGCCAGCACCGTGGGGTCGTCCAGCAAGTTGCAGTGGGCGCGGCGCGCGGCCTCGGCGCCGAGGAGGAAGTCGCGGTTGCCGTGCAGGAAATACAGGGCGCAACGCTGGCCGGCGGCCTGCAGCTTTTCGATGCATTCGCGTTCGAAGCGGGCGTCTTGGTCGTCACCGTCGAGTCCGTCGTCGCCAACCCAGACCTCGAAGAGATCGCCGAGAATGAAAACCGCATCGGCGCGGGTCTGGTCCAGGTAGCGCACCCAGGTCTGCACGGTCAGCGGTTCGCCGGCCTGCAGGTGCAGGTCGGAAATGAAATCGACCACCCGCCAGTGCGCCGGGGCTGACAGCTCGGCGAACCGGGGTGTGGTCGAGGTCATGGAGCCGGAGATCAGAGGGCGACAGCCTTCTCGATCACCACATCTTCCTTGGGCACGTCGCCGTGGAAACCCTTTTGACCGGTCTTCACGGCGGCAATCTTGTCGACGACGTCATTGCCGGCGACGACCTTGCCGAAGACGGCGTAACCCCAGCCCTGGGCCGAGGGGGCGGTGTGGTTCAGGAAGCCGTTGTCGGCCACGTTGATGAAAAACTGCGCCGTGGCCGAGTGCGGGTCATTGGTGCGCGCCATGGCCAGGGTGTACTTGTTGTTCTTCAGGCCGTTGTTGGCCTCGTTGTTGATGGGCTTGTCGGTGGCCTTTTGGGTCATGCCCGGCTCGAAGCCGCCGCCCTGGACCATGAAGCCGGGGATCACGCGGTGGAAGATGGTGCGGTCGTAGTGGCCCTTGTTCACATAGGCCAGGAAGTTGGCCACGCTGCCGGGCGCCTTGGCGGCATCGAGTTCGATCTTGATGATGCCGAAGTCGGCGATGTGGAGTTCGACGTGGGGATTGCTCATGGTGGTTTTCAGGGCAGCACGGTGGCCGAGTTGATGATGATGGGGGTCAGGGGCACGTTCTGGTGCATGCCCTTATTGCCTGTGGGTGCGGTGCTGATCTTGTCGACGACGTCCATGCCTTCAACGACCCGCCCGAAAACGGCATAACCCCAGCCCTGTTGGGTGGGGGCGGTGTGGTTCAGAAAGGCGTTATCGGCCACGTTGATGAAGAACTGCGCGGAGGCCGAGTGCGGATGCGGCGTGCGTGCCATGGCCAGGGTGTACTTGTCATTCTTCAGGCCGTTGTTGGCTTCGTTTTCAATCGGCTTCTCGGTCGGCTTCTGCGCCATGGCATCGTCGAAGCCTCCGCCCTGGATCATGAAGCCGGGGATGACACGGTGAAAAATGGTGCCCTTGTAATGACCCTTGCGCACGTAGGCCAGGAAGTTTTCGACGGTCTTGGGCGCCTTGGCAGCATCCAGTTCGATCACGATGTCACCGGCGCTGGTGGCCAGCTTGACGCGCGGTGCGGTAGCGGCCTGCACGTGCAGGGCGCCTGTGAACACCAGGCTGGCGCAGGCCAGCAGCAGGCTGCGGCGCAGCCCCGAAGAGAAAGACAATGTCATCCGATGATTCCTTCAAAGAAAATTTTCCATTCGCTGCCCTGGCGTACCCAGTACTGGCGCTTGGTGGGACCGCTGCGCTCGCCGTCGGCCACCTCACCGAAGGTCACGACCATGGTGTCGGCGGCGTCGGTCCAGCGCAGATAAGACAGGTCCTTGAGCTGGATGGGCTTGCCGCGAGCCCTGTCGACTTCGCTGCGCAAGGCAGGCGCCCATTCGGCAAGGGTCTTGCCAAAACTGTTGAAGTCGGGCGTATAAAAGCGCAGCAGCTGATCAACGTCGCCGCGGGATTTGGCGCTGCGCCAGGCGTCCAATACGTCCTCAAAGGGCTTGCGATCAGCTTGCACACTGTACGGCGCCACCCATTCCAGCCGCGGCGAGATGACCACAGGCGTGGTGCGGATCTCGACCGTGCGGGTCAGAAACTCAAGATCCGGATTGGACAGAACCACGCAGCCGTCGGACGCCAGCGGGGCACGGGCGAACTGGTTGGGTGGTGTGCCGTGCAGCCAGATGCCGCGGCCGGTCTTGCCGCGCTTGCTGTCGAGCACATTGGGGTAGTTGATGGGCAGCGCCCCCGAGCCGTAGAAGTCGCTCAGTGACTTGGGGTCGAGATTGCTGACGATGAAGTACACGCCCAGCGGTGTGCGCGCATCACCTTCGACCATTTTCTCGATGCCCGACTTGCCGATCGAGATGTAGAAGTCGGCCACCAGCCTGAGCTGCTTCGGCGTATTTTCGAACAGGTACAGGCGCGAGCGCGACGCGTCGATGGCGATGGCATGGCGGTTGCGTGGCGACAGGGCCAGGAACTGCGAAGGAAGGGTGCCGGCGGGGGGGCGTTCCCGCAGGGCCTTGAGGCGCATCTGCGATTCGTATCGCAGATCGTCCAGGGTCTCGCCTGCATGTCCGTTGAACAAGTCTGGTGGTACATCGCCGAAATCGCGCACGGGGCGGGACTGGGTGGTCAGCAAATCACCATAGACCAGCTGGGCCAACTGGAAATGGGGGAAGTCACGCACCAGGCTTTCGGCGCGCTGCAATGCTTCGCGCGCGCGGCCGGCGCCGGTCAGGCGGTAGACCTCGATCAGGCGCGCCTCGGCAGCGCCACTGATCTGCGAGGTGCTGCCCGGTTCGGCGCTCGAGGGAAAGGCCTGCAATGTCCATGGCGCTTGCTTGGCGGCCAGCGCCGTGGTCTCGACACGCGTCGGCACGCCATTGGCCAACGCCACGAGCACGATGGTGGCGCCTACGAGCAGCAGCAGCAGAGGGCGAGGGCCTGGTTTCATGTCAGTACGGAGCTATTCGGCGAAGCACCCCAGGGCTGGCGCGCGAGGGGCTCAGCCACCACTGGATTCTTTCACGATCAGCCAGCGCCCGCCGGACTTGGCCAGTTCCAGCGTCTTGCGGCTCAGGACGGCCAGCGCATCAGCTTTGTAGTCCTGGCGGAATTTTGCCACGGCCCGGTTGCCATTGACGGTGATTTGCAGTTCGAACAGGTTGACCGTGATGCGTGACTTGCTGCTGATGCGCAGGCGACGCTCCTGTTCCCAGACGCTGCGGCTTTGCTGGCCCGGTGTGTCGAAGCCCTTGTCGTAGGCGGCGAGGTACTGGCTTATGTTCTTGTCGGACCAGGCGCGTGCCCAGGCATGCACCGCCCGCTCCACTTCCTGCTGACTGTTCGATGCAGCCAGCGGTGCCGGTGCGGCGGGCGCCACGGCTGTCGCGGCGGCCGGTGGTTTGGCTTGGATCGGTGCAGCGGTGACTGCGGCTGGTGCGGTCTGGGCAGTTGCCGGTGCGACGGCCACTGCGACGGGCTTGGCAGGTAGCGCAGGCGCTGTCGGCTTGGCGGGCGTCGGGCCGCCGGGGGCTGCCGCCAGCAGACTGCGGGCTTGGCTGCCGGGGACCGCGGAGAGTTCGCGGATCAGGGCCAGGCGGGCTGGCGGGCTGACGGAGGCCGAGCCGTCGAGTTGCAGCGCTTTGCTGTAAGCCTGGCTGGCCAGGCGGGCATAGACGTCGGCCAGGTTGTCGTGCGCCGTCGCATAACTCGGGTTGGTGCGCAGGGCTTTTTCCAGGGCGATGCGAGCTTTGTCATATTGCCCCTGGGCGGCGTGGATGACGGCCAGGTTGTTGTAAGGCTCAGGCAGCTCGGGGTGATCTTCGCTGAGTCGCGTGAAGGTGACCAGGGCCTCGGCCGGACGACCCGATTCGCGCTGGATCACGCCCTTGAACAGGCGCATCTGGGGGTCGCGTGGTTTGGCGGCCAGATGGCGCTCCACCCGGGCCTGTGCCTCGGCCAGCTTGCCATCGCGCAGCAAGTGGGCCACGTCGCTGTACTCGTCAGCCCGGGCTGCGCCCAGGGTGAGACAGGCTGCGAAGACCAGCAGACGGACGGGCAGAAGGGGAAGGGATGGGGCGCGACCGAACTTCATGAACAGGGAGAATTGTAGGGGGACAGGCCCCATGAAATGTCAGGCGAAAAGGGGAGGCGCGGCACGCGAACGAAGGCCATCACGGGCAATGCGTGCCCAGGGTGCTCAGCTTGGACCGCAGCGCGCTGTTGTTGGCATCCAGCTGCAGGGCCTTGCAGTAGGCCTGTACGGCCAGCCGGGCGTAGACGTCACCCAGGTTCTCATGGGCTGTGGCATATGCGGGATTGACGCGGATGGCCATTTCGAGGGCGCGGCGGGCCTTGTCCAGGTCGCCCTGGGCGGCGTGGATGACGGCCAGGGCGTTGTGAGGCTCAGGCAGCTCGGGATAGTCTTCTGTCAGCTTGGTGAAGGTGGTCAGCGCTTCGGCCTGCTGACCCGAATCGCGCTGGATGACACCCTTGAAATAGCGCATCTGGGGATCGCGCGGCTTGGCGGCCAGGGCGCGGTCGACCCGGGTCCGGGCTTCGGCCAGTCGGCCGGCGCGCAGCATCTGGCTGATGTCGCTGTAATCGTCGGCGAGGGCCAGGCCCGCGCTCAGGCTGGCGGCCAGCACCAGCACCAGCAGACGAGCCAGGGCAGGAAGAGGGGTGCTACCGGACTTCATAAGGGCTGTGCATGGGGTGGGGCATACCCGGTCCAAGGACGCTGGCCGGGGCTTTATACTGCGTGCGATTGTAGCCCCCGTCCTAGTTCCCACCGCCGCGCCCAGCCTTCGCACGCCGGTTTCTGATCGATCCATGAGTCTGCGCATTTACAACACGCTGTCGCGTGCGCTGGAGCCCTTTACCCCGCTCGAACCCGGCCATGTCCGCATGTACGTCTGCGGCATGACGGTCTACGACCTGTGTCACCTGGGCCACGCCCGGGCCATGGTGGCCTTCGACCTGGTTCAGCGCTGGCTCAAGGTCAGTGACTACCGCGTGACCTATGTGCGCAACGTCACCGATATCGACGACAAGATCATCAGGCGGGCGCTGGAGAATGGCGAAACCATCCGCTCCCTGACCGACCGCATGGTCGAGGCACTGCACCAGGACGCCGATGCCCTGGGCATCGAGCGCCCAACCCACGAGCCGCGCGCCACCGAGTACGTGCCGCAGATGCTCGGCCTGATCGGAACGCTGGAGCAAAAGGGCCTGGCCTACCGGGCCGGCAACGGTGATGTGAACTATGCCGTGCGCAAGTTCCCGGGCTACGGCAAGCTCTCCGGCAAGTCGCTGGACGAACTGCGCGCCGGAGAGCGCGTGGCCGTGCTCGATGGCAAGGACGATCCGCTGGACTTCGTGCTGTGGAAATCCGCCAAGCCCAGCGAGCCGGCCGAGGCCAAGTGGGACAGCGCCTACGGTCCAGGCCGCCCGGGCTGGCACATCGAGTGCTCGGCCATGAGCTGCGAGATGCTGGGCGAGAGCTTCGACATCCACGGTGGCGGCGCCGACCTGCAGTTCCCGCACCACGAGAATGAGATCGCGCAGAGCGAAGGCGCCACGGGCCAGCCGCTGGCCCGTTACTGGATGCACAACGGCTTCGTGCGCGTGGACAACGAGAAGATGTCCAAATCCCTGGGCAATTTCTTCACCATCCGCGAGATCCTGGCCAAATACGACCCGGAGACCGTGCGCTTCTTCATCCTCCGGGCGCACTACCGCAGCCCGTTGAATTACAGCGACGTCCACCTGGACGATGCGCGCGGCGCGCTCAAGCGTCTGTACACCGCGCTGCAGGCCGTCAAGCCCGCTGCAATTGCGATCGACTGGCTTGACGGGCATGCCGCGCGTTTCAGGGCGGCGATGGACGAGGATTTCGGCACGCCAGAGGCGGTAGCTGTGCTGTTCGAGCTGGCGACCGAGGTCAACAAGACCGGTTCTGCACAGTTGGCCGGCCTGCTCAAGGCGCTGGGCGGCTGCCTGGGTCTGTTGCAGGATGAGCCTGAGGGCTTCCTCAAGGCGGGTTCCACGCTGGACGAGACGGCCATCCAGTCCATGATCGAACAACGTGCCGCGGCCAAGCAAGGCAAGGACTTCGCCGAAGCGGATCGCATCCGCAAGGCCCTGCTGGAGCAGGGCATCGTGCTGAAGGATTCGCCTGCGGGCACCACCTGGGAGGTGGCGCAATGAGCACCGCCCCCACGGCCAAACCCGCCATGCCCGACTACTGGGACGAGGCGCGCAAGCACCTGATGAAAAAAGACCGGGTGATGAAGCGGTTGATCCCGCAGCATGGTGATGCCTCCCTGCAGACCCGGGGCGATGCCTTCACCACCCTGGCGCGCAGCATCGTGGGCCAGCAGATCTCGGTCAAGGCGGCCCAGACCGTCTGGGACCGTTTTGCCGAACTGCCCCGGCGCATGACCGCAGCCAATGTGCTCAAGCTCAAGGTCGACGACATGCGGGCCGCGGGTCTGAGCGCCCGCAAGGTCGAGTACCTGGTGGATCTGTCCTTGCATTTCGACAGCGGGGCCATCCGTGTCGCGGCCTGGAAGGACATGGACGACGAGGCCATCATCGCCGAGCTGACGGGCATCCGGGGCATCGGACGCTGGACGGCCGAGATGTTCCTGATCTTCCACCTGCTGCGGCCCAATGTGTTGCCGCTGGACGACGTGGGCCTGATCAACGGTATCAGCCATAACTATTTCTCCGGCGAGGCCGTTAGCCGCAGTGATGCCCGTGAAGTGGCCGCCGCCTGGGCGCCGTTTTGCAGCGTCGCAACTTGGTATATTTGGCGCTCGCTCGATCCGCTACCGGTCGAGTATTGACGTTTGGGGCCCGGGCGCTTCGGGAGCGGGCACACAGAACAAGGAGTTTCTCCATGGCCAAGAAGACATTTCTCGATTTCGAGCAACCGATCGCCGAACTGGAAGCCAAGATCGAAGAGCTGCGTTATGTGCAGACCGAGTCCGCCGTCGACATCAGCGAAGAAATCGACCAGCTCAGCAAAAAGAGCCTGCAGCTGACCAAGGACGTCTACAGCGACCTCAACCCCTGGCAGATCACCAAGATCGCGCGCCACCCCGAGCGTCCCTACACACTGGATTACGTCAACGAGATCTTCACAGACTTTGTCGAGATGCATGGTGACCGCCACTTCGCGGACGACCTGAGCATCGTGGGTGGCCTGGCGCGTTTCAACGGCCATGCCTGCATGGTGCTGGGCCAGCAGAAGGGCCGCGACACCAAGGAGCGCGGCCTGCGCAACTTCGGCATGAGCAAGCCCGAGGGCTACCGCAAGGCCCTGCGCCTCATGAAGACTGCCGAAAAATTCGGCCTGCCCGTGTTTACTTTCGTCGATACGCCCGGCGCCTACCCCGGCATCGACGCCGAGGAACGCGGCCAGTCCGAGGCCATCGGCCGCAACATCTTCGAGATGGCGCAGCTGGAAGTGCCCATCATCACCACCATCATCGGCGAGGGCGGCTCCGGCGGTGCGCTGGCGATCTCGGTGGCCGACCAGGTGCTGATGCTGCAGTACTCGGTCTACTCGGTGATCAGCCCCGAGGGCTGCGCTTCCATCCTCTGGAAAACTGCCGAGCGCGCGCAGGACGCGGCCGAGGCCCTGGGCATCACGGCGCATCGCCTCAAGGCCCTGGGTCTGGTCGACAAGATCGTCAACGAGCCGGTCGGCGGCGCGCACCGCGACACCAAGCAGATGGCGGCCTTCCTCAAGCGGGCGCTGGGCGACGCCTACCGCCAGGTGGCCGACCTCAAGGTCAAGGAGCTGCTGGAGCGTCGCTACGAGCGCCTGCAGAGCTATGGCCGCTACACCGACACCAAGACCAGCGGCAAGTAAGCCGCTGTCCTGCGCTGCCCGGCGGCAGGTGTGCGCATGACGCGCAGCCTGGCTCAGGCTTTGCAGGAATTCCAGCCTGGGCTGCCCCTGGCGGTGGCCTACAGTGGCGGCGCCGATTCCACCGCGCTGCTGCTGGCCTGCGCCGAACGCTGGCCGGGGCAGGTCAGCGCCATTCACATCCATCACGGCCTGCAGGCCGCAGCCGACGGCTTCGAGTTGCATTGCCGTGAGCTCTGCGCCCGTCTGGGTGTGCCGCTGCAGGTGCAAGGTGTTGATGCACGCCATGCGCCCGGGCAGAGCCCGGAGGAGGCCGCGCGCAGCGCGCGTTACCGGGCCCTGCGCCAGTGTGCCGAGGCGGCCGACCCGCCGATCCGTCACATCGCCCTGGCCCAGCATGCCGACGATCAGGTGGAAACCCTGTTGCTGGCGCTGAGCCGCGGCGCCGGCCTGCCGGGCCTGAGCGCCATGCCGGCCCATTGGGAGCGCGACGGCATCCGCTATTACCGGCCGCTGCTGGAAGTGAGCGGGGACCAGCTGCGCCAGGGCTTGCGCGAGCGTGGCGCAAGCTGGATCGAGGACCCCACCAACGCCGACGAGCAGTACACACGCAACCGCATCCGTGCCCGTTTGTTGCCGGCGCTGGAAGCGGCCTTCCCGCAGTTCCGTGACACCTTTGCCCGCAGTGCCGCCCATGCCGCCCAGGCCCAGCGCCTGCTGGACCAGGTGGCGGCCGAGGACCTGGCGCGCGTCGGTCTGCCGCCGCAGATCGGGCAGCTGCGGGAACTGAGCCGCGAGCGCCAGGCCAATGTGCTGCGTCACTGGCTGCGCAGCGCCCACGCCACGGCGCCCAGCGCGGCCCAGCTGGAAGAGTTGCTGGACCAGCTGGCGGCCTGCACCACCCGCGGCCATGGCATCCGCCTCAAGGTGGGGGCGGGTTATGTCGAGCGGCAGGGGCAAGCACTGACTTGGTACAATTCCTAGGTTTTGCACGCCTGAAAACCAGGCTTGGGCAAGGCCTCCCCCCTGTAGACACCGGTCGCTGCGGCAAGCGCATGCGGCGGCCACCTATCCAACATTTTCAATGGCACTGATCGTTCACAAGTACGGCGGCACGTCCATGGGCTCGACCGAGCGCATCCGCAATGTCGCCAAGCGCGTCGCCAAATGG
>JAGWTL010000070.1 GCA_028869035.1 Burkholderiales bacterium
CTGCTGCTGGGCGCCTGGCCCATCGTGGTGGCCAACGCGGTCACGCTGGCCCTGGCCCTGGCCATCCTGGTGATGAAGCTGCGCTACCGCTGAGACGTCCGGCTTCAGCTGGCGGCAGCACGCTGCAGGCGGTCGCGCACGCCTTCCCAGTCGCTGGACCCGGGTGGGGTTTCGACCCAGATCAGGTTCACGCCTTGCGCATCGAAATCACGCAGCACGGCAAACAGCTGCTGCGCCGTGGCGGCTGCATCGTCGGGCATGCGGCGGTAAGACACTTTCGGCGAAGGTACGCGCAGCAGGCTGCGCGCATAGACAGCGATGGTGGCGCCGTTGAAGTCCTTGCCCAGCACATCCAATGCAGTCTGCAAAGCCTTGCCGTCCATGAGTCGCAGCTTGGCTTTGGGCGCGTAATGCGCCTCCAGCGTGCCCGAAGCGCGCGGACTGGGCGCCGCGAGCTCATCCTTGTCACGCAGGCGCTGGCCGCTGCTGGCCTCGATCTGTTCGCGCGTGATGTGACCCGGACGCAGCAGCACGGGCGCACCACGTGTGCAGTCGATGATGGTGGACTCGATGCCGACGTCGCAGGGACCACCGTCCAGTATGAGCAGGCTTTCACCGAACTCGCCCTGCACATGCGCAGCCGTCGTCGGACTGACACGACCGAACTGGTTGGCACTGGGCGCAGCCACGCCATGCACGCCCTGTTCGCGTGCCGCCAGCAGCAATGCATGGGCCACGGGGTGCGCAGGACAGCGCAGACCAATCGAATCCTGCCCGCCGGCGGCCGCCGCGCCTACCTCGGGCCGACGCGGCAGGATCAGGGTCAGCGGCCCGGGCCAGTAGACCTGCATGAGCTTGTGCGCGAAGGCAGGCACCTCGCGTGCAAAGTGGTCCACACCGCTGGCGTCGGCCACATGCACGATCAGCGGATGATCGCTGGGCCGACCCTTGGCGGCAAAGATTTTTGCCACCGCCGTGTCAGTGACCGCATCGGCACCCAGGCCGTAGACGGTTTCGGTGGGCAGTCCCACGAGTTCGCCGCCGCGCAGGGCCTGCGCCGCGGCGCGGACCGAGGCGGGGTCGCGTCCGTCCAGGATCATGGTCGCCCTAGAACGGCTCGATGCCGAGCAGCCTGGTTGCTGCGAGAGCCGTGGCACGCACCTCGTCCACGGTCTTGCCGGTGACGTTGAGGTGGCCCATCTTGCGGCCAGGCTTGGCATCGAGCTTGCCGTAGAGGTGCAGGTGCGTGCTGGGCAAGGCCAGCACGCGGTCCCAAGGCGGCATGCCGCCATGTGCAGCCCAGACGTCACCCAGCAGGTTGAGCATGATGGCCGGACTGTGCAGGCGCGGCTGCACCAGGGGCAGGCCGGCCAGGGTGCGCACCTGCAGGTCGAACTGCGAGTGGTCGCAGGCGTCCATCGTGTAGTGGCCGCTGTTGTGCGGGCGCGGCGCCATCTCGTTGACGACCAGCGAACCGTCGGCCAAGACGAAGAACTCGACGCAAAGCACCCCCACGTACTGCAGACCATCGGCGATCGAGCGGGTTGCCGCAACAGCCTGCGCGGCGAGCGCGGGCGAGACATTGCCTTCATGAACCTCGGTCACGGCCAGGATGCCGGCACGGTGCAGATTGCGCTGCACGGGGAAATTGACCATCTGGCCGTCGGCGCCACGCGCCACGATGACTGAGCACTCGGCCGCCAGCGGCAGCATCTTCTCAAGCACGCAAGGCACCTGCTTGAGCTCGCCCCAGGCGGCGGCCAGTTCGGCGCGCGTTTTCACGCGCATCTGGCCCTTGCCGTCGTAGCCCATGCGAGCGGTCTTGAGGATTCCAGGCAACAGCGCGTCGGGCACAGCGGCCAGCTGCGCGGCCGTTTCGATCACCGCGTTCGGAGCCACCGGCACGCCGCAGCGCGTGAAATGGGCCTTCTCCTGGGCACGGTCCTGGGCGATGGCCACGGCGCCGGCAGAAGGCGCCACCGGTCGATGCGCCCCCAGCGTCACCAGGGCAGGCGCGGGCACGTTCTCGAATTCGGTGGTGATGGCGGCGCAACGCTGCATCAACTGTGCCAGACCCTGCTCGTCCAGATAAGCGGTCTGGATGTGGTGGTGGCTGACCAGACCGGCCGGACTGCTTGCATCGGGATCAAGCACGGCGGTGAAATAACCCATGCGCTGGGCCGCGTGCACGAACATGCGGCCGAGCTGGCCGCCGCCCATCACGCCCAGCGTGGCGGGCTGACCGTTGACCAGGGTGCCCGGAAGGATGGGCCCCTTCATATGGCGGGGGGCAGGCTCATGCCGCGCGCCGTAGCGGTCTGCTCAGCGCGGAAGGCTTCGAGCTTGGCACGCAGAGCCGGGTCATCATTGGCCAGCATGGCCACGGCAAACAGCGCGGCATTGGCGGCACCGGCGGCGCCGATGGCAAAGGTGGCCACCGGGATGCCCTTGGGCATCTGCACGATGCTGTGCAGGGAGTCCACGCCCTGCAGATGTTTGCTGGGCACCGGCACGCCCAGCACGGGCACCGTGGTCTTGGACGCCAGCATGCCCGGCAGGTGCGCCGCGCCGCCGGCACCGGCGATGATGGCCTTGAGGCCGCGACCGGCCGCCGCTTCGGCATAGGCGAACATGTCATCGGGCATGCGGTGTGCGGACACCACCTTGGCTTCGTGGCCGATGCCAAAGTGGTGGAGAATCTGGACTGCCTGTTGCATGGTGTCCCAGTCGGAACTGGACCCCATGACGACGCCGATGAGTGTTTTCATCCCCGAATTTTACTTTCCCGTCCCGGACCGCCCCAAATGATCGACATCACCACCGAAAACTTCGAAACCGAGGTTGTCCATGCCTCCCTGTCCGTACCCGTGCTGGTCGATTTCTGGGCCCCCTGGTGTGGCCCCTGCAAGTCACTCAGCCCCATCCTGGAGAAACTGGAAACCGCCTACGAAGGGCGCTTTGTTCTCGCCAAGATCAACTCCGACGAGCAGCAGGAGCTGGCCGCAGCCTTCGGCATCCGCAGCATCCCGACTTGCGTGCTGATGGTGGGCGGCAAACCCGTGGATGGCTTCATGGGCGCCCTGCCCGAAGGCAAGCTGCGCGAGTTCCTCGACAAGCACCTGCCTGGCGAAGACCAGCTGCAGGCCCAGGCTGACGCCGACGAGGCACAGGAGGCTCTGGCCTCGGGCGACATCGAGAGCGCACTGGCGCGCATGGCCCAGGCCCTGCAGGCCGACCCGGCCAATGACGAGCTGCGTTACGACTACATCAAGCTGCTGATCGGTAGCGGCACCCTGGACGCGGCAGCCGCCGAACTTGCGCCAGTGCTCGCGCGCATTCCCGTTCCGCTGCCTTTTGAGGCGTTGCAGCAATGGCTCAACGCACTCGAATTCGTCAGCACCGACCCGCGCGGGCTGTGGCCGCTGCCGAAGTTCGACGAAGCCATCGCCGCCAACAAACGCGACTTCGAGGCCCGCTTTGCCAAGGCTCGCGTGCTCATGGCCGCCAATGAATGGGTGGGTGCACTCGACGAACTGCTGGAAATCATCATGCGCGACAAGAAGTGGGACGGCGAGGCGCCGCGCAAGACCTTCATCGCCATCCTCGAACTGTTGACCCCGCCCAAGCCCAAGGCCCCCGGCCCCGAGGCCAGCGGCAAGAGCGCCGGCGGCATCGAACTGGCCGGCCACGCAGCGGTGGAACAAGACGAGCAGGCGGCCCTGGTCTCGACCTACCGGCGCAAGCTCAGCATGGCACTCAACTGAGACACCCCCCGAGACGCTTCGCGTCTCCCCCTCAGAGGGGCGCACCCAGCGGACTGGCCAAGCCAGATCCGCGGCTGCCCTGGTTCAGTCCCTGCGCATCAACCGGAGAGTGCTTAAGCCGTCAGGCGGGTCAGCGCCTCGCGGTACTTGGCCGCCGTCTTCTCGATCACGTCCTGGGGCAGCTGGGGCGCCGGGGCTTTCTTGCCCCAGGGCTTGCCGTCCACCTGCGCCGTCTCCAGCCAGTCGCGCAGGAACTGCTTGTCGTAGCTCGGCGGGTTCGCGCCTTCCTTGTAGCCCTCGACCGGCCAGTAGCGCGAGGAGTCGGGCGTGAGCACCTCGTCCATCAGCACCAGCTTGCCCTGGGGATCCAGGCCGAACTCGAACTTGGTGTCGGCGATGATGATGCCTTTCTTCAGCGCAATCTCGCTGGCAGCCTTGTAGATGGCGATGGAGATGTCGCGGATCTGCGCGGCCAGCTCGGGGCCGACCATCTGCACCGTCTTCTCGTAGGTGATGTTCTCATCGTGTTCACCCACCTCGGCCTTGGCGGCCGGGGTGTAGATGGGCTCGGGCAACTTGCTGGCGTTCTTCAGGCCCGCGGGCAACTTGACGCCACAGACCGACTGGCCAGCCTGGTACTCGGCCCAGCCACTGCCGGCCAGGTAACCGCGCACCACGGCTTCCACGGGAATGGGCTTGAGTCGCTGGACCAGCATGGCGCGACCACGCACCTGAGCCACTTCGGCCGGCGTCACCACACTCTCGGGCGTCTGGCCCGTCAGGTGGTTAGGGCAGATGTGGCCGAGCTGGTCGAACCAGAACAGCGCCATTTTCGTGAGCAGCTCGCCCTTGCCGGGGATGGGCTCGCCCATGATGACGTCGAAGGCGCTGATGCGGTCGGAGGCCACCATGAGGATGCGGTCCTCGCCCACGGCGTAGTTGTCGCGCACCTTGCCGCGCGCGAGCAGCGACAGGGAAGTGAGGTTGGAAGTGTGCAGCGCAGAGATCATGGTGGGGCCTGAAAAAGAAAAGCCCGGCGCTGGAACGCCGGGCCTGAAATTATCGCAAGAAAGAGATCGCTGTCTTAGTTCACCAGTTGGGCCAGCTCGCCCTTGGCGTACTTGGTCGCCATGACCTGCAGGCCCTGGCCTTTGATCTTGGCGCCCTGGCCTTCGCAGCCGAACTCCAGGTAACGCGCCTTGCAGACCAGCCTGGCGGCTTCGCGCGCGGGCTTGAGCCACTCGCGGGCGTCGAACTTGTCCGGGTTCTCGGCCAGGAACTTGCGCACCGCGCCGGTCATGGCCAGGCGGATGTCGGTGTCGATGTTGATCTTGCGCACGCCGTGCTTGATGGCTTCCTGGATTTCCGCGACGGGCACGCCGTAGGTTTCCTTCATCCTGCCGCCGTACTGGTTGATGAGGGCCAGCAGTTCCTGCGGCACGGAGGAGGAACCGTGCATCACGAGGTGGGTGTTGGGAATGCGCTTGTGGATTTCCTTGACGCGGCTGATGGCCAGGATGTCGCCGGTGGGCGGGCGGCTGAACTTGTAGGCCCCGTGGCTGGTGCCGATGGCAATCGCCAGCGCGTCGAGCTGGGTGGCCTTGACGAACTGCGCGGCCTCCTCGGGGTCGGTCAGCATCTGGCTGTGGTCCAGCTTGCCTTCGGCGCCGATGCCGTCTTCCTCGCCGGCGTCGCCGGTTTCCAGATTGCCCAGGCAGCCGAGTTCGCCTTCGACGGTCACGCCGACCCTGTGCGCCATGTCCACGACCTTGCGGGTCACGTCCACGTTGTAGGCGAAATCGGCGGGGGTCTTGCCGTCTTCCCTGAGCGAGCCGTCCATCATCACCGAACCGAAGCCCAGGCCGATGGCGCCTTCGCAGACCTTGGGGCTGGTGCCGTGGTCCTGGTGCATGACCAGGGGAATGTGGGGATAGGCCTCCATCGCCGCCTGGATCAGGTGCTTGATGAAAGGCTCGCCGGCGTACTTGCGGGCTCCGGCGCTGGCCTGCAGGATGACCGGCGCGCCGACTTCGTCGGCGGCGGCCATCACGGCCTGGACCTGCTCCAGGTTATTGACGTTGAAAGCCGGAATGCCGTAGCCATGGGCGGCGGCGTGGTCCAGCAGCTCGCGCATCGAGACGAGTGCCATGTGATATCCCCAGGGAAGTTGGTAACTGTTCGGTAACTGCCACCAATTTTACCCGCTGGGGAGGCCCCCCGGAAGCCGGGGGCCGGACTCAACTCACCCGGCAGATCTTGAGCATGTTCGTGCCGCCGGGCGAGCCCATGGGTTCGCCGCAGGTGATGGCGTAGACATCGCCGCTTTGCACGATGCCGCGCGCCTTGAGGTGCTTCTCGGCCTGCTCCAGCGCGGTGTCGCGGTCGGCGCTGGTGTCCATCAGCAAGGGGCTGACGTTGCGGTACAGCGTCATCTTGCGCTGGGTCGAGACCTTGGGCGTCAGGGCGTAGATCGGGATGTGGATACGGTGGCGGCTCATCCACAGGGCGGTGGAGCCGCTGTCGGTCAGCGCGACGATGGCCTTTGCGCCCAGGTGGTAGGCCGTAAACAGGGCCCCCATGGCGATGGACTGGTCGATGCGCGAGAAGGTCTTGCCCAGGAAGTCCGCGTCCAGCTTGACCTCTTCGGCCGCTTCGGCCGCCACGCAGATGCTGGCCATCTCGATCACGGTTTCCAGCGGGAACTTGCCGGCCGCGGTTTCGGCCGAGGTCATCACCGCGTCGGTGCCGTCGAGCACGGCGTTGGCCACGTCGCTGACCTCGGCGCGGGTGGGCATGGGGTTGTTGATCATGGACTCCATCATGTGGGTCGCGGTGATCACCGTCTTGTCCATCTCGTGCGCCATCTTGATCATGCGCTTTTGCAGGGCCGGCACGGCGGCGTTGCCCACCTCGATGGCCAGGTCGCCGCGGGCCACCATGATGCTGTCGCTGGCGCGCAGGATTTCTTCCAGCTTCGGGATGGCCTCGGCGCGCTCGATCTTGGCGATCAGCAGGGGTTTGTGGTTGTACTCGGCCGCGGCCACGTTGCAGAGCTGGCGCGCCATCTCCATGTCGGTCGCGTTCTGCGGGAAACTCACGGCCACGTAATCGGCCTGAAAGCTCATGGCGGTCTTGATGTCCTCCATGTCCTTGGCGGTCAGGGCCGGCGCCGTCAGGCCGCCGCCTTTCTTGTTGATGCCCTTGTTGTTGGACAGCTCGCCGCCCATGGTGACCTTGCAGTGCACGGCCTGGCCCTTGACGGCTTCGACCTCCATGAGGATCAAACCGTCGTTGAGCAGCAGCAGGTCACCCGGCTTCACGTCCTGCGGCAGCTCCTTGTAGTCCAGGCCCACGCCGTTGATGTCGCCCGGTTCTGCGCGGCTGGCATCGAGCACGAATTTCTGACCGGTCTTGAGCTGCACCTTGTTCTCGGCGAACTTGCCCACACGGATCTTGGGGCCCTGCAGGTCGGCCATGATGCCGACCTCGCGGCCGGCGCGTTTGGCGGCCTCGCGCACCAGGCGGGCGCGGTCGATATGGTCCTGGGCCTTACCGTGGCTGAAGTTCAGTCGGACCATGTTGACCCCGGCACGGATCATCTGTTCGAGCAGGGCCGGGTCGCTGGAGGCGGGGCCGAGGGTGGCAACGATCTTGGTCGCACGACGCGTCATGTATCAGTCTCCTTTGTAACTTAGTTTCCATTCTGACATGAAATTAGTTACACCGGGACAACAAGATGCAAGGGCCCGTCGGGGCCGTTGCACGACGGCCGGTGCGGCTCAGCCCCGGGCGCGCCGCGCCAGGATCTCGAAAGCCGGCAGGGTCTTGCCCTCCAGCACCTCCAGGAAGGCGCCGCCGCCCGTGGAGATGTAGCCCACCTGCTGCTCGATGCCGTACTTGGCGATCGCTGCCAGGGTGTCGCCCCCGCCCGCGATGCTGAAGGCGCTCGATTCGGCGATCGCCTTGGCAATTTCTTTCGTGCCGTTCTCGAAGGCCGCAAACTCGAACACCCCCACCGGGCCGTTCCAGACGATGGTGCCGGCGGCCTTCAATTGCAGGGCCAGTTTCTTCGCGGTTTCGGGCCCGATGTCCAGGATCAGGTCGTCATCCGCCACCTCGCTGGCCCGCTTGACCGTGGCCTTGGCGTCGGCCCTGAATTCCTTGGCGGTGACCACGTCCACCGGGATCGGCACTTCGGCCCCACGGGCTTTCATGATGTCGATGACGGCCCGGGCCTCGCCCAGCAGATCGGGTTCGGCCAGGCTCTTGCCGATCTTCAGGCCCGCGGCCAGCATGAAGGTGTTGGCGATGCCGCCGCCGACGATGAGCTGGTCCACCTTGGCAGCCAGGCTCTTGAGGATGGTGAGCTTGGTGCTGACCTTGGAGCCGGCCACGATGGCCACCAGCGGGCGCTTGGGCGCCTGCAGGGCCTGGCCGATGGCGTCCATCTCGGCCGCCAGCAGGGGGCCGGCGCAGGCGGTTTGGGCGTACTGGGCGATGCCGTAGGTGCTGGCTTCGGCGCGGTGCGCGGTGCCGAAGGCGTCGTGCACGAAGATGTCGCACAGGGCGGCCATCTTGCGGGCCAGTTCTTCGCTGTTCTTCTTCTCGCCCTTGTTCAAACGGCAGTTCTCCAGCAGGACGAGCTGGCCGGGGGCGACGTTCACGCCTCCCGTCCAGTTGGAAACCAGGGGCACCTCGCGGCCCAGCAACTCGGCCATGCGCAGCGCCACCGGGGCCAGGCTGTCCTCGGGCTTGAACTCACCCTCGGTGGGGCGACCCAGATGGGAGGTGACCATCACGGCAGCCCCGGCATCCAGCGCCATCCGGAGGCAGGGCAGGCTGGCGCGGATGCGGGTGTCTTCGGTGATGCGACCGGCATCGTCCCAGCCGTCGCCGGGCCGCCCCAAGACGGCTGCGCCCCCCTCGGGGGGGCAGCGAAGCGTGGGGGGGAGCATAGGCACGTTGAGGTCGGCGCGGATGAACACGCGCTGGCCGCGGGCCTTGCCCTGCTCGCACAGGGTCTCGAATCGGAGGAAGTTCATGGGGACTGGACGCAGAGTTTGGAAACGGGGGCGCGGGTCTGAAACCCGCAGGTAACCCGCAATTTTAGGCGGCCGCGCCCGCCGCTTCGCCAACCGCCCGCCTTCGGCGGATAAGGGCTCACCAGCCCAGGCCCAGGTGCAGCGGCAGGTACACCGCCGTGCCGACCACGATGGTGCCCAGCATGGCCCAGGAACTCTGTTGGCGCCAGAAGTACCAGGCGGCCCCGGCCATCACGGCAAACAGGCGCGCATCCTGCCAGGTCTGGATCAGATGGCCCTGGCTCATGACCATCTCGGGCACGATCACGGCCGAAAGCGCCGCGATCGGCGCGTACTGCAAGCCGCGCTGGGCCCAGTGCGGCAGGCTCCAGGGTTTGCTGGAGATGAAGAAAAAGGCGCGTGTGATGACGGTCACCGCGGCCAGGCCAAGGATGACACCCAGGGTCCAGAGATCGGTTTCCTTCATCGCCCCTCCCCGAGCCTGAAAGGCGGCGTTTTCTCGAGCAGCAGGCACAGGGCCACCGCGGCGGCGATCGCCACCACGATGTTGAGCTTGAAGGGCAGGGCGAAAGCGGCCACCGCCGCCGCCCCGGCCACGCCGGCAGAGACCACCCGCAGCGGACTGCTGGCCAGCGAAAGGCTCACACCCAGCAGGGCCAGGATGCCCGCGAAACCCAGGCCCCAGTGCGCGGGCACCGCATGCGCCAGGAAGATGCCCAGCAGGCTGGCCAGCTGCCAGCTGCTCCAGTTGATGGTGCAGCCGCCCAGCAGATAGGCCAGCTGGCTCTGCCGCTCCACATCCGTCAGCGGCGGGTGGTGGTAGCGCTTGGTGAACATGACGTAGCTGATATCGGCCGTGACGTAACCGGCCAGCAGACGCCAGCGCCGCGGCAGGTGCATGAGGTAGGGCCGCATGTGCGCGCTGAAGACCACGAAGCGCAGGTTCACGCAAAAGCCTGTGGCCCAGATCACCAGCACGGGGGCGCCGGCCGCGATCAGCGGTATGGCCGCGAGCTGCGAGCTGCCGGCATAGACCAGCAGCGTCATGGCGATGGCCTCGAACAGGCTCATGCCGGACTTGATCATGGCCACGCCGGTCATCATGCCCCAGGCACCCAGGCCGGGCGCTACCGAGCTCATGTCCTGCATGCCCTGGCGAAATTCCGGGTGCCGGACAATCTGGCGCAGGCTGCTCATGACTCAGGCCCCCAGCACGGCACCGGCCGGCAAGGCAAAACCCCGCAGGAAATCAGCTGCCGGCAGGCGTTTGCCGCCGGCGCGTTGCAGCTCCGTCAGGCGCAACACGTCCTCACCGCATTGCACGGTGATGCCCCCGGCGCCCGCCAGCAACACCGTGCCCGGCACCTTGCCACCGGAGCGGCCGGGCTCGACCCGGCCCTGCCAGAGCTTGATGGACTCACCCTGCCAGGCCGTGGCCGCACCGGGGAAAGGGTTAAAAGCCCGGATCCGGCGTTCGATCACGGAGGCCGGCTGCGCCCAGTTCACGGCGGCCTCTTGTTTCTCGATCTTGGGCGCATAAGTCACGCCCTCGGCCGGCTGTGCCACGGGCCGCAGGCCGCCACAGGCCGCCAGTTCCAGTGCCTCCACAACCAAACGACCGCCCAGGACGGCCAGCCGGTCGTGCAGGCTGCCCGTACTGTCGTTTGCAGCGATCGTCAGGCGCCCCGCCAGCAGCATGTCGCCCGTGTCCAGCCCAGCGTCCATCTGCATGATGGTGACGCCGGTCTCGTCGTCACCGGCTTCGATGGCGCGTTGAATGGGCGCCGCGCCGCGCCAGCGCGGCAGCAGGGAGGCATGGATGTTGAGGCAACCGAGTCGCGGCAGCTCCAGGACCCATTGCGGCAGGATCAGGCCATAGGCGGCCACGACCATGACATCATGCGGCGTGGCGCGGATCAACGCATGGGCGTCGCGCGCAATGTCGGGATATTTGCCATCGAGCCGCAGCGACACCGGCTGCGCCACCTCGATGCCGTGCGCCAGCGCAAGCTGCTTGACGGCAGATGCATGCAGCTGCATGCCGCGTCCGGCAGGGCGGTCGGGCTGCGTCAACACGAGCGGCACCTGCATGCCGGCATCGAGCAG
>JAGWTL010000071.1 GCA_028869035.1 Burkholderiales bacterium
CGTTGACGATGATGCCGCAGCGCGCGTAGGTGCTCTTGCCCAGGCAGATGGTCAGCACGTTGCGCGGGATGCGGAAGTACTCCATGGTGCGCGCCAGCGCGAAGCTGTTGGGCGGAATGACGCAGACGTCGCTCTCGATGTCCACGAAGCTCTTTTCGTCGAAGTTCTTCGGATCCACCACCGTGCTGTAGATGTTGGTGAAGACCTTGAACTCGGGCGCGCAGCGGATGTCATAGCCGTAGCTGCTGGTGCCGTAGCTCACTATTCTGTGGCCGGCGGCGTCCTGCCGGATCTGGCCCGGCTCGAAGGGCTCGATCATGCCGTGCTGCTCCGCCATGCGGCGTATCCATTTGTCGCTCTTGATGCTCATGGTGGTGTTTTTCCTGGGGATCGGGAGATTGTAGGTAGTCGGTTCAGGGGCTGGAAAACAGCTCCACCAGGGTATCCCGCAGCCAGCGGTTGCCGGGATCGGTCTCGAAACGGCGGCTCCAGTGCAGCGAGACCGTGAAATCGCGCAGGGGAAAGGACGGCTCGATCAGGGTGTAGGCGCCGCTGGCCGCGAAACCCTGGGCGATGTTGCGCGGCATCACCAGGGCCAGATCGGTGGCGCCCACGATGGCCGGCAGCACCATGAAGTGCTCGGCCGTCAGGCGCACGCGGTCTTCGAGCTTGAGCAGTTGCAGGATGCGCAGGGTGTCCGAATGGGTGCGCCCGGCCACGAACTCCAGCTCGTGCAGGGCGGCCAGCAGGCCGGCCCCCTTGCGCCGGCGCGCGGCCGCCGCAAAGGGATGGCCGGCGCGCAGCATGACGATGTAGCGGTCCTTCAGCAGTTGCACGCGCTGCGTGTCCTTGACGGTGGGCAGGAAACCGAAGGCAAAGTCGACCTGTCCGCTGTCCAGCGCATCGGCCATGCCGGCCGCCGGCACGGGCAGGGTCTCGATGCGCACACCGGGCGCGCGCTCGCGCAGGGCCACCATGAGGCCGGGCAGGAAACGGCCCTCGCCGATATCGCTCATGTGGATGCGGAAGGTCTTGTTGGAACGCTGCGGGTCGAACTGCGCGGCCTCGCCCAGGGCCTGCTCCAGCATGGCCAGCGCGCTGCGCACGGCCGGCGCCAGGCGCGCGGCGCGCGGCGTGGGCTGCACGCCCCCGCCCGCGCGCATGAACAAGGGGTCCTGCAGCAGGAGGCGCAAACGGGTCAGGCCCTGACTCACGGCCGGCTGGGTCAGGTCCAGCATCTCGGCGGCCCGGCCCACCTTGCGCGCGCGGTAGACCGCGTCGAACACGCGCAGAAGGTTGAGGTCCAGGTCCTTGATATGCATATTTCGAATAACCGATAGTCACGTTATTTTATTGATTAATGAAACCCGGGCGTGAACACTTGCTCGCTGCTCTCAGAACACCGAGGAAGACACATGGAAGTTTCATTCAGCCGGGAGATCAAGTCCCTGGCGCTGGGCCAGGGCCAGACCTTTCATGGCGAAGGCATTCTGGCCATCACCAAGGGGCTGCTGCAGTCCGGCGTGGCCTATGTGGGCGGTTACCAGGGCGCCCCGGTCTCGCACCTGCTCGACGTCATGGTGCAGGCCAAGGGCTACATGGACGAACTCGGCGTGCACGTCGAAGCCTGCTCCAACGAAGCCTCGGCCGCCGCCATGCTGGGCGCCTCCATCCATTACCCGCTGCGCGGCGCCGTGACCTGGAAGTCCATCGTCGGCACCAACGTCGCGGCCGACGCCCTGTCCAATCTGGCTTCGCCCGGCGTCACGGGCGGCGTGCTGATCGTCGTGGGCGAGGACTACGGCGAGGGCGCCAGCGTGATCCAGGAGCGCACCCACGCCTACGCACTCAAGTCCGGCATGGTGCTGCTCGATCCGCGGCCCGATCTGGGCCACATGGTCGACATGGTGGAACATGGTTTTGCCCTGTCCGAGGCCTCCAATATGCCGGCCATCCTGGAGCTGCGCATCCGCGCCTGCCATGTGCGCGGCAGCTTCCAGGCCAAGGACAACCGCATCTCCAAAGTGTCCACGCGGCAGCTGATGGAAGAGCCCGCCAGCTTCAACTACGAACGCCTGGCCCACCCGCCCGTGACCTTCCGCCACGAGAAGCTCAAGAGCGAACAACGCGTGCCGGCCGCGCGCCAGTACATCCGCGAGCACAAGCTCAACGAGCTGTACGCCGGCAAGCACAGCGATTTGGGGCTGGTGGTGCAGGGTGGCCTGTACAACACGCTCATCCGCACCCTGCAGCAGTTCGGCCTGGCCGACGCCTTCGGCAAGACCGACATCCCGCTGCTGGTACTCAACGTCACCTACCCCCTGGTGCCCGAGGAACTCAGCGAGTTCTGCATCGGCAAGCGCGCCGTGCTCATGGTGGAAGAGGGCCAGCCCGAGTACATCGAGCAGGAACTGGCCACGATGCTGCGCCGCGCCGACATCCAGACGCCCCTGCACGGCAAGGACATGCTGGCCCTGGCCGGCGAGTACTCGGCCGAGGTCATGGCCGGCGGCCTGGAAAAATTCCTGCGCCAGTACCGCTCCGAGCTGCTGCCCGCCACCGTGCCGCAGTGGCTGCAAGGCAACCGTGACCGCCGCGCCGCCATCGCCGCCGAGATCACGAAGAACAGCGGTCAGCCTCTGCCGGCCCGCCCGCCGGGCATGTGCATAGGCTGCCCCGAGCGCCCGGTGTTCTCGGCGCTCAAGCTCGCGCAGGAACAGGTGGGGCAGGTGCACATCGCAGGCGACATCGGCTGCCACGCCCTGGCCACCTTCGAACCCTTCTCCTTCGGCCACTCCATCCTGGGCTACGGCATGAGCCTGGCCAGCCGCGCCGGCGTCTCGCCCATGATGAACCGGCGTGTGCTCTCGGTCATGGGCGACGGCGGCTTCTGGCACAACGGCCTGCTGACCGGCGTGCAGAGCGCGCTCTTCAACGGCGACGATGCCGTGCTGCTGATCTTCAAGAACGGCTACACCTCGGCCACCGGCACGCAGGACATCATTTCCTCGCCGGGTCACTCCGCCGGGCCGCTCCCAAGGAGTGACGGCCCCCTTGGGGGGCAGCGCAGTACACGAAGTGACAAGCGTGGGGGCCTTGCTGCTCAGGCCAAGGCCAGCGCCGCCGACAAGCGCGACAGCGTGGTCCACACCAACCAGACCATCGAGACCACGCTCAAGGGCCTGGGCGTGCAGTGGCTGCGTACCGTCACCACCTACGAAGTCGAGCACGTGCGCCGCACCCTGATCGACGCCTTCACCTCGGACTTCAACGGCCTCAAGGTCATCATCGCCGAGGGCGAATGCCAGCTGGAGCGCCAGCGCCGCATCAAACCCTGGCTGGCCAATCTGCTGAAGAAGGGCAAACGGGTGGAGCGTGTGAAATACGGGGTGGACGAGGACGTCTGCAACGGCGACCACGCCTGCATCCGCCTATCGGGCTGCCCTACCCTCACGCTCAAGGACAACCCCGACCCGCTCAAGGTCGACCCCGTGGCTACCGTGATCGATGGCTGCGTGGGCTGCGGCCTGTGCGGCGCCAATGCGCACGCAGCCACGCTGTGCCCCTCCTTCTACCGCGCCGAAATCGTGCAGAACCCCCGCTGGCATGAACGCCTGCTGGCCGGCCTGCGCCAGTCCGTCGTCAAGATCCTGCAACCCGCATGAACCAACATCCTATTTCCCTCCTCCTCTGCGCCCTCGGCGGCGAAGGCGGCGGCGTGCTGACCGAATGGCTGGTCGAAACCGCCCGCCACGCCGGTTACCCGGTACAGGCCACCTCCATCCCCGGCGTGGCGCAGCGCACCGGCGCCACCACCTACTACCTGGAAGTCTTCCCAGTGCCAGTGGAGCAGCTGGGCGGCAAGCGCCCCGTGCTGGGCCTCTACCCCATGCCGGGGCGGCTCGATGGCCTGGTCTCCAGCGAGCTGCTGGAGACCGTGCGCCAGATCAGCCTGGGCCACGCCAGCAGCGACCGCACCCTGGTGCTGAGCTCCACGGCGCGCGCGCTCACCACGATGGAAAAGATGCAGATGGGCGACGGCCGGCGCGAGGCGCAAGGGCTGCTCCAGCTCATCACCACCCACAGCCGCGCCCACCACGTGCTGGACATGGCCGAACTCACGTGCCAGGCCGGCACCGTGGTCAGCGCCGTGATGCTGGGCTGCATCGCCGCCAGCGGCCTGCTGCCCATGGGCCGCGCCGACTACGAAGTCATCCTCAAGGACAGCGGCGGCGCCCAGGCCAGCCTGCGCGGCTTCGCCCTGGGCTTCGACGCCGTGCAGGCGCAGCGCACCCAGGCCCGGTTCATAGAGGATGTTCTCGACGCGGGCACGGCTTCGAGCGCTTCCGTTCGCGTTGAGCCTGTCGAAACGCAGCGCCGGCCAAGCCTGGGGCTCCGACCCTTCGATACGCCCGGGACAGGCCAAGCTCGGCCCGAGCGGAAACAACCCGCCCTGCCCGCTGCCGTGGCCGCGCTCTTCCCAGGTGTGCTGCACGAGATCATCGCCCTGGGCCATGCGCGCCTGGTCGAGTACCAGAACACCGCCTACGCGCAACGCTATGTCGAGCGCCTGCAGCAGGTGCTGGCTGCCGAACGCGCCAGCGACCCGCAGGGTACACGCGGCTGGGCCGTCACGCGCGAGATGGCGCGCTGGCTCGCGCTGTGGATGGCCTTCGACGACATCATCCGTGTCGCCGACCTCAAGAGCCGCGCCAGCCGCTGGTCGCGCGTGCAGGGCGAGGTCAAGGCCGGCGAGGCCGACCTGCTCAAGCTCTACGACCACTTCAAGCCCGGCGCGCCCGAGTTCGCCGCCCTGCTGCCCTCGGGCCTGGCGCAGCGTGTGCTGGCCTGGGACCGCAAGCGCGTGCTGGCCGGCAAGACCCCCTGGGCGCTGCCGCTCAAGATCGGCACCCACTCGGTCTTCGGCATGCTGGCCCTGCGCGGACTGGCCATGCTGCGTACGCTGCGCCCCCTGGGCAGCCGTTTTGTCACCGAACAGGCACTGATCGAGCAGTGGCTGGCCGCCGTGGTGGGCAGCACGCGGCGCCACTGGGCCAGCGGCCATGAAGTGGCGCAATGCGGCCGCCTGATCAAGGGCTACGGCAGCACCAACGAACGCGGCAAGGGCAACCTGCTGCACGTGGTGCAGCACCTGGCCACGGGCGCAAGCTTCGACAGTGACGAGGCACGCGCCGCCGCGATCGCTGCGGCACGCCAGGCCGCGCTGGCCGACGACGCCGGGAAAACCCTGGACCAGACTTTGGTAAAACACGGTGCACCGGCCCGCCCTCTCAAGGCGCAGCCGATACGCTGGGTGCGCAGGCCGCCATTGAAGAAGACCAGTTGACACAAAGAAGGAGACCTCCCATGCCTATCCATGCTCCCACCCGAGTGCTGCGACGCAGCTTGCTCTCTGCCATGGTCGCCGCCTGCGGCCTCCTGCCGCTGGCGCAGGCCCAGAGCTACCCGACCAAGCCGGTCAAGGTGATCGTAAGCTTCCCGCCCGGCGGCGTGGCCGACGTGCTGGCCCGCATGGTGGCCGCTCCGCTGCAGGACGTCCTGGGCCAGCCCGTGGTGGTGGAGAACCGCGCGGGCTCGGGCGGCAATATCGGCGCCGACGCGGTCGCCAAATCCCCGGCCGATGGCTACACCCTGCTCATGAGCTCGGGCGGCACCGTCTCGGTGAACCCGCACATCTACCCCAAGATGCCCTTCGACCCGAACAAGGACATCGTGCCGGTGGCCTCGGTCGCGCGTGTGGCCGTTTTCCTGGTGGCCAAATCCAACCTGCCGGTGAACAGCGCCAAGGAGTTCGTCAGCTACCTCAAGGCCAATCCGGGCCGGCTGTCCTACGGCTCGCCGGGCAACGGCAGTTCGCCGCACCTCGCCGGTGAGATGTTCAAGAGCATGACCGGCACCTTCGCCGTGCACGTGCCCTACCGCGGCGCGGCACCGGCCCTCAACGACCTGCTGGCCGGCCAGATCGACTTCGCCTTCGACCCGGGCATCGGCCTCTCGCACGTGCGCGCCGGCCGCCTCAAGCTGCTGGCCGTGGGCAGCCCCAAGCGTTCCCCCCTGTTCCCCGACACCCCCACCTTGGAAGAAGTCGGTCTCAAGGATTTCGACGCCGACACCTACTTCGGCTTCTACGCCCCGGCCGGCACGCCCGGACCAATAGTCTCGCGCCTGAACACCGAGATCAACAAGATCCTCAACACCCCGGCCACCCGAGAACGCATCGCCGGCCTGGGCGGCGAGGCCGCCCCCATGAGCCCGCAGCAGTTTGCCGCCAAGGCCGCCGGGGATTCCAAACGCTTCGGCGCTCTGATCCGCGAGCGCAAGATCACGGGCGACTGAACCCCTGCGACCGCCCCCCCCCGCGCGCGGAGGGGCTTTTTCATTCCCCGCCATGACCGACACCCCCTCCCCCCGCACCATCGTCTACACCCAGCGCGTCGAGTTCGGCGACTGCGACCCCGCGCGCATCGTCTGGTTTCCCAATTTCTTCCGCTGGATCGACGCGGCCTCGCGCCACTTCTTCCTGCAGTGCGGCGTGCCCCCCTGGCACGAGACCGAAAAAAACACCGGCCTGATCGGCACGCCGCTGGTGGACACCCACGCGCGCTTCGTCAAGACCGCGAGTTATGGCGACACCCTGCAGATCCATGCGCAGGTGGCCGAGTGGCGTGAGAGGAGTTTTGTGCAGCGTTACCTGATCAAGCGCGAGAACGCCGACGGCTCCGTCGACCTCATCATGGAATGCGACGAGGTGCGCATCTTTGCCGCGCACCGCCAGGACGGCAAAGGCATACGCGCCATCGCGATCCCGGCCGATATCAAGGCGCTGTGCTCGTGAGCCGCCAAGAAACGGCGGCCCGGTCACCGCCCCAAGGCGACTGCGGCCCCCTCGGGGGCGGCGATCACACGAAGTGAGGGAGCGTGGGGGCCCTAGACCCCGGCGAGCATGCGCAGCCCGCCCGGGTCCAGCACATGGAGCACGCGCCCCTTGCCGCTGATCAGGCTGCGCTCGCGCAGATGCCGCAGCACGCGCGACAGTGTCTCGGGGGCGATGCCCAGCTGCGCGGCGATGAGGCGCTTGCGCTGCTCGAGCGACACGGCCAGCGCGCCCTGCTCGCCGGGCTGGGCATGGCGCAGCAGCCATTCGGCGCAGCGCGCCTCGGCGTCCTTGGCCAGGCGGCTCACGGCCAGTTCGGTCTGGCAGCGGTGTGCATGGGCCACGTCCTGCAACACGGTGCGCGCGGCGGCCGGCATGGCCGCCAGCGACTGCCGGAAACGCGCCAGGGGGATACGGCGCAACTGGACTTCGGTTTCGGCCACGGCATCCACCACACTGGACAGGCCCAGCACGGCACCCGTGGCTTCCAGCCAGGAAGGGCCCTGGATCTCGCCGAGCTGGTGCGCGAGGCTCTGGTCCTCCAGCACCCCCAGCGCCACCCGGCCGGACTCCACATAGATCGCGGCGGCCGGTGTGCTGCCGCGCTTGAGCAGCACCACCCCCGCCGCGACCTTGCGGCGCTCGGCACTCGGGTCCATGAATTCGGGTGGCAGCATGGCAGCCACTGTGCCGCCCACGGCCTCCGCCAGCCTTGAGCCATGTCAAAGACCGCGCACGAAAGCCGATCGCCGGGGCCTACAAAACCAGCAGGGCCCGGAAATCGTTCACATTGGTGTGCGTGGGCCCGGTCACCACCAGATCGCCCAAGGCCTGAAAGTAGCCGTAGGCGTCGTTGCGGTCCAGGTAACGCTCGACCTTCATGCCCCGCGCCTGGGCCCGGGCCAGCGTGCCGGGTTCGACCCAGGCGCCGGCGTTCTCTTCCATGCCGTCGATGCCATCGGTGTCGGCCGCCAGGGCCCAGACCCCGGCCCGGCCCTGCAGGGCCAGGGCCAGGCCCAGGCAGAACTCGCCGGCACGACCGCCCTTGCCGCGTTGCTCGCCGTCCGGCACCGGACGCACCGTCACCGTGGTCTCGCCACCGCTGAGGATGACGCAGGGTTTGGCAAAGGGCTGGCCACGATGGGCCACGGCACGCGCCAGGGCCGCATGCACCTTGCCCACCTCGCGCGACTCGCCTTCCATCTCGTCGCTGAGAACGTAGGCGTTGAGGCCGGCAGCGCGCGCCGCCGCCGCAGCGGCCTCCAGCGATTGCTGGGGCGTGGCGATCATGTTGACCTGATGTCCCTGGAAGATGGGGCTGCCGGGCTTGGGCGTTTCGAGTGCGCCCTTTTCAAGCGCGGCCAGCACCGGGGCCGGCACCTCGATCCGGTAGCGCTTCAAAATGGATAGCGCATCGGCACAGGTGGTGGCGTCGGGCACCGTGGGGCCGCTGGCAATCACCGAAGGATCGTCGCCCGGCACGTCGCTGATGGTCAGCGTCACCACCTGGGCCGGCGCGCAGGCCGCGGCCAGGCGCCCGCCCTTGATGCGCGAGAGGTGCTTGCGCACGCAGTTCATCTCGCCGATGTTGGCGCCGCTGGCCAGCAGGGCCTTGTTGATGCGTTGTTTGTCCTCCAGCGCAAGGCCTTCGGCCGGCAGGGTCAGCAGGGCCGAGCCACCACCCGAAATCAGGCAGAGCACGAGGTCATCCTTGGTCAGGCCCTGCACAAGTTGCAGGATGCGCTGTGAGGCGACCAGGCCGGCCGCGTCGGGTACGGGATGCGAGGCCTCGATGACTTCGATGCGTTCTTTCAACCCGGCCGGACGCAGCGGTGTGTGGTGGTAACGCGTGACGACCAGGCCCGACAGGGGCGCATCGGCCGGCCACAGGGCTTCCACTGCTTGTGCCATGGCACCACCGGCCTTACCGGCGCCGATGACAACGGTGCGGCCCTTGGGCGGTGGCGGCAGGTAGGCGGCCGTGTTGTGCAGTGGCAAGGCGCGCCGCACGGCGGCCTGGTACAGATGCGTGAGAAATTCGCGGGGCTGGGTACGGGGATCGGGGTGGCTCATGCTTGTCTCCAGCCACCATTGTGACGCCGTAACCCGGCGGTAACCCGCCCCAGGCCTTAATCGATGCTGACCTTGGCTTTTCTGACCAATTCAGCGAACCGCTCGGTGTCGTCCCGAATCTGCTGCGCCATCTGCTCGGACGTGTTGCCCACGGGCTCGGCGCCGATGTCTTCCATGCGCTTCCTGAAATCCGGCGAATTGATGAGCTTGACGATCTCCGTGTTGAGTCGCGCCACGATGTCTTTGGGTGTTCCAGCCGGCGCCAACACGCCAAACCAGGTCCCGAGATTGAAGCCCGGCAGGCCGGCTTCATCCAGTGTCGGCACATCCGGTAGCGCGCCCGAACGCTTGCTGGTGGTCACCGCCAAGGCCCGCAACTTGCCAGCCTTGATGTGCGGCAGTACGGGCGTGATGGTGTCGAAGGACATGGTGATCTGGCCACCCAGCAGGTCAGTTGTCAAAGGACCGCTGCCCTTGTAGGGCACGTGCAGCAACTGCACACCGGCCATGCCCTCGAACTGCGCGCCGATCAGGTGCTGGCCCGTCCCGTTGCCGTTGGAGCCGTAGGTGTACTTTCCGGGCGAGGCTTTGGCCAGCGCGAGCAGCTCGGCCACCGATTTGGCCGGCACCCCGGGGTTCACAACCAGCACATTCGGAACCAGGGCCACCGTGGTGACGGGCAACAGGTCCTTCTGGAAATCGTAGGGCAGCTTCTTGTAGACGCTGGTGGCGATGGTGTGGTGCACCGCGCCCATGAGCAGGGTGTAGCCGTCTGGTTTGGCCTTGGCCACGAAGTCCGCGCCCAGCGTGGCGCCGGCGCCGGGTTTGCTTTCGATGACCACAGGCTGGCCCAGGCTCTTGCTCAGCTCCTGCCCCACGGCACGCGCCAGCACATCGGTGGTCCCGCCCGCGGGGAAGGGCACGATGAGCGAGATGGGCCGTGCCGGGTAGGTCTGGGCCAGGGCCGCACCACCCCACAGGCCCAGCGCCATCACCATAGCGCGCAGCACGCGGTGTCGTCGCAGCGCAGGAATCTTCCGTGTCTCAAGTTTCATACCGATCTCCTCGTTGTGTTGTCTAGCCAGAAGGACGCGCCTCAGACGGACGCTTTGCGGATCAGCTCACAGACGGCCTGGGTCACTTCGACGGTGGTGGCCTTGCCCCCCAGGTCGCCGGTGTGCAGCGCAGGATTGGCCGTAACCTGCTCGATCACCTTCATCAGCAGGCCCGCCGCCGAGGCTTCGCCCAGATGTTCCAGCAACATCACGCAGGACCAGAAGGTGCCCACGGGATTGGCCAGGCCCTTGCCCATGATGTCGAAGGCCGAGCCATGGATGGGCTCGAACATCGAGGGGTAGCGGCGCTCGGGGTCGATGTTGCCGGTCGGGGCGATACCCAGGCTGCCGGCCAGCGCGGCGGCCAGATCGCTCAGCACGTCGGCATGCAGATTGGTCGCAACCATCGTGTCGATGGAGGCCGGCTTGTTCACCATGCGCGCGGTCATGGCGTCGACCAGTTCCTTGTCCCATTTGACGTCCGGAAACTCCTGGCTGATCCGCAGGGCGATCTCGTCCCACATCACCATGCCGTGGCGCTGGGCGTTGGACTTGGTCACCACGGTGAGCTGCTTGCGCGGGCGCGACTGCGCCAGACGGAAGGCGAAACGCATGATGCGCTCGACACCGGCCCGCGTGAGGATGGAAACATCGGTCGCCACTTCGATCGGGTGCCCCTGGTGGGCACGGCCGCCCACACCAGCGTATTCGCCCTCGGAGTTCTCGCGCACGATCACCCAATTCAGATCCTGCGGCTTGCAGCGCTTGAGCGGGGCATCAATGCCGGGCAGGATGCGCGTCGGGCGCACATTGGCGTACTGGTCGAAACCCTGGCAGATCTTCAGGCGCAGGCCCCACAGGGTGATGTGGTCGGGAATGTGC
>JAGWTL010000404.1 GCA_028869035.1 Burkholderiales bacterium
GCGAAGAAGCTGGGCAGCACGGGCATGGTGCTGGGCCGGCTCAACCTGCTCAACGCCTATGGTTCCGACGCTCTGCCCCTGCTGGTGCCCGTGCGCGCCGAGTACTGGAACGGGACGACGTGGCAGCTCAACACTGACGACAAGTGCACCACGCTGGCCGCCGCCAATGTGGCAGTGGGTAACGTCGTGCAGGCCAGCGGATCGAACCTGGCAGTCACCAACGGCAGCCTGGCCCTGACCTCGGCCACGATGAGCGGCGGTATCACGAACTTCCGCATCAGCCCCACCGCCAAGGGCGCCGGCAGCGTGGACCTGGTGCTCAACCTGGGTGCGGGTGTGACATCCAACACCAACTGGTGCGGCAGCTGGACCACCGGACCAGCCGCAGGCACGGGCACCGCACCCAGCCCTGACCTGAGCTTCTTTACCGCCCAATGGTGCGGCAGCAGTGCCGATCGTGCCCCTGCCGCCCGCATCCGCTTCGGCAGCCCCACGGCTCCCTACATCTACCTGCGCGAACGTTATTAACGGCCTGCCCACCATGGCATAGGCATGCCATGGCGACACGACAGTACTGAGGGGGAACACAGGAAGCGAACCCGCGCGCGTCAGCGCGCTTCACATATCGCCCTTGGGCGGGCCTGTTCGCGAGAGAAGTCATGTCTCTTTATCAGAGACATGGTGCCCGGGGCCGGAATCGAACCGGCACGCCTTGCGGCGGGGGATTTTGAGTCCCCTGCGTCTACCAATTTCACCACCCGGGCGGAGATGGCCATCCACGAGGGATGAAGGCCGAAATTATGGCACAGTGACGATCATGAAGTACCCGACCATCGAAGACGCCATTGGCAAGACGCCGCTGGCGGCCCTGCAGCGCATCGGCGCTGCCGACAACTCCGCCCGCGGCAACGTCATCCTCGGCAAGCTCGAAGGCAACAACCCGGCCGGCTCGGTCAAGGACCGCCCCGCCCTCTCCATGATCAAGCGTGCCGAGGAACGCGGCGAGATCAAGCCCGGCGACACGCTGATCGAAGCCACCTCGGGCAACACGGGCATCGCCCTGGCCATGGCTGCGGCCATCAAGGGTTACCGCATGGTGCTGATCATGCCGGAGGACCTGTCGATCGAACGGGCCCAGACCATGAAGGCCTTCGGCGCCGAGCTGATCCTGACCCCGAAGTCCGGCGGCATGGAATACGCGCGCGACCTTTCCGAGCAGATGGAAAAGAGCGGCAAGGGCCGCGTGCTGGACCAGTTCGCCAACCCCGACAACCCGCGCATCCACTACGAGACCACGGGCCCCGAACTCTGGGAACAGACCGGCGGGCGCATCACGCATTTCGTGAGCGCCATGGGCACCACGGGCACCATCACCGGCGTCTCGCGTTTCCTCAAGGAAAAGAACCCCGCGATCAAGATCATCGGCGCCCAGCCCAGCGAGGGCTCGCGCATCCCCGGCATCCGCAAATGGCCGCAGGAATACCTGCCCAAGATCTATGACCCGAGCACGGTGGACGAACTGGTCTCTGTGAGCCAGAGCGACGCCGAGGAGATGTGCCGCCGCCTGGCGCGCGAGGAAGGCATCTTTGCGGGCATCTCCGCCGCCGGGGCCTGCTGGGTGGCGCAACAGATCGCCGCCCGCGAGAAGAACGCCACCATCGTCTTCGTGGTCTGTGACCGCGGCGACCGGTACCTCTCCACCGGCGTCTTCCCCGCCTGAACTGGTGAATAAATCTGCTGCGCATGAACGAGGCCTACCGCTACTGCCCGGCCTGCGCCACGCCGCTGGCCTTCATCAGCCAGCAGGAAGACGGCGGCGCGAAAGAGCGCCTGCGCTGCCCGGCCTGCAGCTGGACGCACTGGAACAATCCCACGCCGGTGCTGGCCGCCGTGGTCGAGTACCAGGGCCAGATCCTGCTGGCGCGCAACGCGGCCTGGGAAGGCAAGATGTACGCGCTGATCACGGGTTTCATGGAGGCCGGCGAGACGCCGCAAGACGGCATCGCCCGCGAGATCCAGGAAGAGACCAACCTGCAGGCCCTGGAGCTGAACCTGATCGGCGTCTACGACTTCCAGCGCATGAACCAGGTCATCATCGCCTACCACGCACGCTGCGA
>JAGWTL010000405.1 GCA_028869035.1 Burkholderiales bacterium
GCCGCGCGCAAGATCAAGGACACGAAAAATGCGCCCGAGGCCACGGCTGATTGTGCGCAGCAGCTGCAACGCCTGTGCCCCAAGCGTTTCATTGCCCAGACGCCCTGGCCCCAGTTGCAGCACTTTGCCCGTTACCTCAAGGCCATCACCCTGCGTCTGGACAAATACCGCGCCGACCCTGCGCGTGACGCCAGCCGCCTGGCCGAGCTGCGCCCGCAGGAGCAGCGCTACTGGCGCCTGGTGGCCGAGCGCAAGGGCGTGATGGACGAGCGCCTGCAGGAGTTCCGCTGGCTGCTGGAGGAACTGCGCGTGAGCTTCTTTGCGCAGGAATTGCGCACACCGCAGCCGGCGAGCGTGAAGCGCCTTGATAAAGCGTGGTCTCAATTGACCAGTTGAGAGACGCTCCGTTCGGGCCGAGCCTGTCGAAGCCCTTCGACGAGCTCAGGGTGAACGGAGTGGCATCGCTCGAAGGCTTTCGAGGAAAACCAGTCCCTCGCGCGACGGCAATTACTATTGATGTTTTCTTTATTCATGACACCTGCCGTTCAGGCTGAGCCTGTCGAAGCCCTTCGACAGGCTCAGGGCGAGCGGATGTGAGGTGCTTGTCATGATTTATGAAAGCCTCAATAAGCATTCCTACTAAACTCAGGTGATGCGCGTCAAGGGGCAAGACAAACTCAAACCGCACCGCAGCCCCTGGCGGCGGCGCATGGATCTGACGCGGCATCGTGCGGGCCGGCTGGATCCCACGGTCCAGGGCCTGCTCTGGTCCACCGCGGCCGGCCTGTGTTTTGTCATGCTCAATACCATGACGCGTTACCTCACCACGCAGATCCCGCCGCTGCAGTCGCAGTTCCTGCGCTACCTCTGCGGCGTCATCGTGCTGCTGCCCCTGGTGCTGCGCGGCGGGCTGGCGGCCTGGATGCCCAAGAACATCGTCGGGCAGTTCCAACGCGGCCTGGTTCACACCACGGGCCTGGCCATCTGGTTCACGGCCATTCCGCACATCTCCCTGTCCGACACCACGGCCATGGGCTTCACCACGCCCATCTTCATCATGATCGGCGCCTGGCTCTTTCTGCGTGAACCCATGCGCTGGGAGCGCTGGCTGGCCGCGCTGCTGGGGTTTGGCGGCGTGCTCATCGTCGTCGGCCCCGGGCTCACGGCCAGCGGCGGTTATTACAGCCTGGTCATGCTGTCTTCGGCGCCCATGTTCGCGGCCTCCTTCCTCATCAGCAAGGCGCTCACGCGTTATGAGTCGGCGGGGGTCATCGTGCTCTGGCAGTCCATCACCGTCACCCTCCTGAGCCTGCCGCTGGCCCTGTTCGACTGGCAGGCCGTCACGACCGTGCAGTGGGCCGGTTACCTGCTCTGCGGCCTGCTGGGCAGCGGCGCGCACTACCTGCTCATGCGCTCCTACACCGTGGCCGACATCTCGGCCACGCAGTCCGTGAAGTTCCTGGACCTGGTCTGGGCCGCGCTGATGGGCTGGCTGGTGTTTGCCGATGTGCCTACGAGCCACTCCATGATCGGCGGCGTCATCATCGCGGGCGCCACGCTGTGGATCGCGCGGCGCGAAGCGCGCCGGGGTACCTGAGCGCTTGACAGGGGAAGGCGGCCCCAGATAAATTGGGCCGCAGCCGGCCATCCCGCCGGTCGCAGCCCGAGGAGCGCCCATGGACCGTCGCCAGTTCGTCGAGACCTGTTCCACCGGCGCGGCCTGCCTGACGGCGGCCGTGGCCCTGCCCAGCTTTGCAGCCGACGCCAAGCCCAAGAGTTATTCCCGCGTGCTGTTGAGCAACGAGTTCGGCGACCCGATCCAGGCCAGCCAGCTCAAGGCCCAGACCAACTACGTTTTCCACTACCCCTTCGAGGCCACGCCGGTTTTCCTGCTGAACCTGGGCAAGCCCGCGCAAGCGCGGCCCCTGAGTACCAAGAGCAAGGACAGCTACACCTGGCCCGGCGGCGTAGGGCCGCAACGTAATATCGTGGCCTTCAGCGCCATCTGCGCGCACCAGCTGGTCTACCCCACGCAGCAGGTGAGCTTCATCAGCTTTCGCAAGACCCGGGCGAAGAAGGGCGTGGCCGACAACCTGATCCACTGCTGCGCCGAACA
>JAGWTL010000072.1 GCA_028869035.1 Burkholderiales bacterium
CACGCACCTGCCGCCCTTCATGGGCATCCTGTTCGGCTTGGGTCTGCTGTGGCTGGTCGGTGACCTGGTCCACCGGAACAAGGATGACGACCTGGCCAGACAGCGCCTGACCCTGGCGCGCGCGCTGACCCGCATCGACATGAGTTCCATCGTCTTCTTCATCGGCATCCTGCTGGCCGTGGCGGTGCTGGAGCACACCCACATCCTGTCGTCCATCGCGCAGTGGCTGGACCAGAGCGTGGGACGCCAGGACGTGATCGTCATGCTGATCGGCCTGGTCAGCGCCGTGGTGGACAACGTGCCCCTGGTGGCGGCCTCCATGGGCATGTACAGCCTGCAGCAGTACCCTGTGGACAGCTTCCTCTGGGAGTTCCTGGCCTACTGCGCGGGCACCGGTGGCTCCATCCTGATCATCGGTTCGGCTGCCGGCGTGGCCGCCATGGGCCTGGAGAAAATCGACTTCTTCTGGTACGTGCGCAAGATCAGTGGCCTGGCCCTGATCGGTTACCTGGCCGGCGCCCTGTTCTACATCGCCGAGTACCATCTGCTGCGCTGAAATCGCTCCCTCCACCCATTGCCAACTCCCTGAGACCTGCACCATGAAACCGAAAATCCTCGTCGCCCGCGCCGTTTTCCCCGAAACCATCGCCTACCTGTCGCAGCATTTCGACGTCGAAACCAATCCGTCCGATGAGGCCTGGACCGGCGCCCAGTTGGTCGAGCATCTGCGCGACAAGGATGGCGCCTTCACCACCGGCAGCGTACGCATCGATGACGAGGTGCTGGCGGCCTGTCCGAAGCTCAAGATCTGCGCCAATATGGCTGTGGGCTACAACAATTTCGACATCGATGCCATGAGCGCGCGCGGTGTGCTGGGCACCAACACGCCCGATGTGCTGACCGAGACCACGGCGGACTTCGGTTTTGCGCTGCTGATGGCCACGGCCCGCCGCCTCACCGAGAGCGAGCATTACCTGCGCGCCGGCAAGTGGAACAAATGGAGTTACGACATGTTTGCCGGCTCCGACATTCACGGCGCCACGCTGGGCATCCTGGGCATGGGCCGTATCGGCCAGGGCATCGCCAAACGCGGTGCGTACGGTTTTGGCATGAAGGTGATCTATCACAACCGCTCGCGACTGGATGCCGCTATGGAGGCCGAATGCAAGGCGCGTTACGTGAGCAAGGAAGAACTGCTGAAGACGGCTGACCACCTGGTGCTGGTGCTGCCGTACTCGGCGGCCTCGCACCACAGCATCGGCGCGGCCGAACTGGCGCAGATGAAACCCACGGCCACGCTGGTCAATATCGCGCGCGGCGGCATCGTCGACGATGCGGCGCTGGCGCAGGCGCTGTGCGAGAAACGCATTGCTGCCGCCGGTCTGGACGTGTTCGAGGGCGAGCCCAAGGTGCATGCGGATCTGCTGACCGTGCCCAATGTGGTTCTGACCCCGCACATCGCGAGCTCCAGCGTGCCCACACGCAAGGCCATGGCCAAGCTGGCGGCCGACAACCTGATCGAGTTCTTCAGCAAGGGCAGGGGCCTGACGCCCCTGAACCCTCAGGTACTCAAGGCCTGATTCAGGCCACGCGCGTCCCGGTCTTGCGGAACTGCAACCCGGCCTGGCGCGTGACCTCGCCCAGCAACTGCTCGTTGGCTTGCACATCGCGCAGCCAGCGCGCATCGTTCCATCCGCGCTCGGTGCTGCTGCGCAGCAGTTCGAGCGCCGCCCCGGAGCCGGGCGTGTTGGCATGGGGCTGCACACGGTCCAGTGTGGCCAGGATGTGTTCCTTGAGCGGCAGGTGGGTGCCGCTGGCCGGGTCTACATAGACGGCTTCCAGCCCGAAACGGCAGGCCTGGAAGCGGTTGTAGGTGTAGACCAGGTAATCGTCCTCTACCGGCTGGAAGGGGCCTTCCTTGAGGAACCAGGCGGCCAGGGCCTGCACGTAGCCGGCCAGCGCGGCCGCGCGCTCGATGGACAGCGGCGTGTCGAACACGCGGATCTCGATGGTGCCGTACTCGGGTTTGGGGCGGATGTCCCAGTAGAAATCCTTCATGCTCCTGACCACGCCGGTACGTGTCATCTTGTCGAAGTAGGCGTTGAAGTCCTCCCAGTTCAGAACAAAGGGCGCACGCCCCGACAGGGGAAAGGCGAACACCGAGTTCAGGCGCGCCGAGTCGAAGGCCGTGTCATGCCCCTGCACAAAGGGCGATGAGGCCGAGAGCGCGATGAAGTGGGGGATGTAGCGTGACATGCGGTGCAGCATGAGCAGGGCACTGTCGGCGTCCGGGCAGCCGATGTGTACGTGCTGGCCGAAGATGGTGAACTGCTTGGACAGGTACCCATAGAGTTCGGACAGCTGGCGAAAACGCGGCTTGTCATAGATGCGCCGCTCATGCCATTGCTGGAAGGGGTGGGTGCCGCCACCGACGACGGCGATGTTGAGCTTGTCGGCGCACTGTACGAGAGCATCGCGGATCTGGCCCAGTTCTTCCTGCACGTGCGAAGGCGAATGGCAGATGCCGGTGGAGATCTCGATCATGCTCGAAGTCATTTCCGGCACCACGCTGCCGGGCAGCTTGCGTTTGGTCATCAGACGCAGCATGTCGTCGGCATAGGGCGCGAGGTCGTAGTCGTGCGTGTTGACGAGCTGCAGTTCCAGCTCCACGCCCAGGGTCAGGGCCTCGGAATGGCTGAAGGGTTCAAGCGGCATCGTTGGTCTCTCCCTCGGGTTTGATGCGACGGGTGGCCGGCGGGCGTCCGGCTTCACCGGCGCGTTGCAAGGCCAGCATGGTCATGAGCGCGCCCAGCACTTCCATGAACAGGATCAAGGGCAGGGCCAGGGCCGCGACCTGCTCACCGATGTGGGGGGCGAACTCGGCAAATTGCGAGACCAGCAGCAGGGCCACGGCCGACAAAGGCCACAGGGCGCTGGCGGTCCACAGGGCCTGCTTCAGGCTGGTGCCAGTGCCCCAGCCCGTCACAACGATGGCCCCCAGCTTGGCCAGCGCGCGCGCCAGCACCAGGGACGCCATCAGGCTCCAGGCCTGCCAGTTCCATTCGGCCTGTGCAGCGGCCATGGAGACCAGCACAAACATCAGGATGGTCAGGATGGCCGAGGCCGTGCCGAACTGTCGCGGCCAGGACCAGGGGCGCGGGTGCAGGGTCTTGAGCAGGATGCCGGCCAGCAGGGCGGCCAGCGGCGCCGAGCCGCCGAAGTGGGCGGCCAGCGCGGTACCGGCGGCGATCAGCGAGAGCTGCAGCACGGCGGTGTTCTCGCTGGTCGGGCTCATGATCTCCAGCGCTTTGCGCAGGGCCAGGGCCAGCAGGGCGCCGATCAGCACCGAGGCCACGACCAGCAGGATCACCGGGTAGATGGCGTCGGCCAGTGTTGCGGGTGAACGGCCCAGCAGGCGCGCCATGACGCCGCCCATGGACAAGACGTAAAAAGTGTTGAGGGCTGCGAGCGTGATGACGCGGTCGGTTACCGGGCCGCTGGCGCGCAGGTCGCTGGCCACGCGCATCAGCACCGTCGGCGACGTGGCGACCAGCAGCAGCGCCAGCGGGATTTGCAGGGTTTCGTCCACGCCGAAGATCTGCAGCACCCACCAGGCCGCCAGGTAAGTGGCAAGGGATTCGCCCAGGCTCTGGACCAGCAGCATGGGGTTGTGGCGGAACCAGCGCAGCGAGAGCCGCCCGCCGGCTTCGAACAGCACGATCGACAGGCCCAGTTCGACCATGAACTTGGCGATACCGTCCAGCGGCCAGTTGGCCGTGGTGTAGCCGGAGAAGCCGGCCAGGGCGCCCACAGCCGAATACCCCAGCACCTTGGGCAGGCCCAGGTAACGCTGGAGCAGGTGGCCGGCGGCGGCGGCCAGGGCCAGCAGCAGCGCCCACTGCACGGTGGGCAGGCCGGCCGAGGGTTTGATCCATTCGGACCAGTTGAGCATCAGATCGATCATCTTGACTCCTTGAGGCCGTGGTTCAGAGCGAGGCCAGCGGGGACCGGGCCGCCGAGCCATCGGCCTGCATGGCGGCCAGCAGCCGGTCCAGGTCGGCGTTCAGGCGCGTGAGCACGCGCGGCGGCAGGGTCTGCAGGGCCTGGGGCAGCACGCCGATGTAGTGCTGCCCCTGCAGGCGTTGCAGCACTTTTTCGCCGGCGGGCGACAGATTCAGATGCAGCACGCGGGCGTCCGTGCCATTGCGCGCAGCGCTGACCAGCTTGCGCTCGACCAGGGTCTTGACGAGATTGCTGGTGGTCGACTGGTGGATGTCCATGGCCTGCGCCAGTTCGCTGATGCGCAGGCCCGGGCGCTCGCGCAGCAGGCTCAGGGCGCGGAGCTGGGCGGCCCCGGTCCCGGTGATCTGCTCGACCTGGCGGAAATGCGTACGCACGGCCGCGAAGATCTGCCGGAAGCGCCGCAAGGATTCGACGGCTGGATCCAGGCTCGCTTCGGTCGGTGGCTTCGTACGGGTGGCGGGATGCGCGGTCACGGGGTGGCGTGCTGCTTTCATGAGGGTGATTATATTTGTACAAATGTAATTCGCTTTTTGTCCCTGTCGGCGGCGGGTGATCACGGCGCATGCGCATGAATCACAATAGCGGGTCTGGAGGAAAACGGTTTGAATTCTGTCGTGTTCTGGGCCCTGCTGGTGCTGGGCGTCTTGAATCTGGTGCTGCTGCTGGCGCTCGTGCTGCGTCGCGAGGAGACGAAGTCGGCGCAGGCCGCCGAACAGCTGTCGCGCGAGCTGCGCCAGGAGATCAGCGAATCGGCCCGCCATTCGCGGCAGGAGCTGACGCAGAACCTGGCGACCTTCCAGCAGACCCTGGTGCAACAGGGTGCCGAGGCCACGCGTACGCAGAACACGCAGATCGACGCCTTCGGCCAGCAGCTGGCCCTGTTGCAGAAAACGCTGTCCGACACGCTCACGCTGCAGCTCTCCAACCTGAGCGAGTCGAACGCCCGGCGCATGTCCGAGGTACGCGCCACCCTGGAGGCGCAGCTGGCCCAGCTGCAGCAGACCAATATCGCCAAGCTCGACGAGATGCGCGCCACGGTGGACGAGAAGCTGCAGACCACTTTGCACGCCCGTCTGGGCGAGAGCTTCAAGCAGGTGGCCGAGCGTCTGGAGCAGGTGCACAAGGGCCTGGGCGAGATGCAGACCCTGGCCGCCGGCGTCGGCGACCTCAAGCACCTGCTGACCAACGTCAAGACGCGCGGCATGTTCGGCGAGGCGCAGCTGGCCGGCCTGCTGGAGCAGGTCTTCGTGCCCGACCAGTACGCCGCGCAGATCGCCACGCGCCCGGGCAGCAAGAATGTGGTGGACTTCGCCATCAAGCTGCCGGGCAAGTCGGACGACGGTTCACCTCTGTGGTTGCCGATCGACGCCAAGTTCCCGAACGAGGATTACGAGCGCCTGCTCGACGCCCAGCAGCGAGCCGACGCCGTGGGCGCCGAAGTGGCGGCCAAGGCGCTGGAGGCGCGCATCCGGCTCGAAGCCAAGTCCATCGCCGAGAAATACGTGGAGCCGCCCTACACCACGGACTTTGCCATCCTGTTCCTGCCCACCGAAGGCCTGTACGCCGAGGTGCTGCGTCGCCCGGGGCTGATGGAGTCCCTGCAGCGCGAGCACCGCATCACCCTGGCCGGCCCGACCACGCTGCTGGCCATGCTCAGCTCCCTGCAGATGGGTTTTCGCACGCTGGCCCTGGAGAAGCGGTCCAGCGAGGTCTGGCAGGTGCTGGGAGCCGTCAAGACCGAGTTCGGCAAGTTCGGCGACGTGCTGGCCAAGGTCAAGTCACAGACCGAGACCGTGCTAAATACCCTGCAGCAGGCCGAAACCCGCAGCAATGTCATGAAGCGTGCACTGCGCCAGGTGGAGGCCCTGCCCGAGACCCAGGCGCAGACGCTGTTGCCTGTGGACAAAGAAGCTGACGAAGGGTGAGCAGCTCGGCAAAGGCTCCACATTTCCAGCTGGCGCGCCTCATCGGCGGACACATCTGCCTGCACGCCTGCATGGCGGGCCTGCGCATGGCGGCTCCCCTGCTGGCGCTCAAGCAGGGCTACAGCGCCTGGGCCGTGGGCGTGCTGATGGCCCTGTTCGCGCTGACCCAGGTCTTTCTGGCCCTGCCGGCCGGTCGTTATGCCGACCGCCATGGCCTGCGCCGTCCGATCGCCTTCAGCGTGATCGCCGCGACGACCGGCACGGCGCTGGCCGCCCTGTTCCCCGTGTTCCCCCTGCTGTGCCTGGCTGCTTTGCTCAGCGGTGGCGCCACCGGCGCCGCGTCCATCTCCTTGCAGCGCCACGTGGGCCGCGCGGCACGTGACGCCACCGAACTCAAGCAGGTGTTCAGTTGGCTGTCCATCGGGCCGGCCACCTCCAACTTCCTCGGTCCCCTGGCGGCCGGCCTGCTGATCGACCACGCCGGCGTCTGGCTGGGCGGCGAGGCGGCTGACCTCACGGGTTATCGCGTAGCCTTCCTGCTGCTGGCCCTGCTGCCTTTGCTGACCTGGTGGTGGGTGCGTCGCACGCCGGACCTGCCATCGGCGGCGAGCCCCGCGGAGCAGGGCAAACGCCGCGCCTGGGACCTGCTGCGCGATCCCATGATGCGCCGCCTGCTGCTGGTGAACTGGTTTCTCTCCTCCTGCTGGGATGTGCACACCTTCGTGCTGCCGGTGCTGGGCCACGAGCGTGGTTACAGCGCCTCGACCATCGGCATGCTGCTCGGATCCTTCGCTCTTGCAGCCACGCTGGTGCGTCTGCTCATGCCCTGGCTGGCCGCGCATCTGCGCGAGCGGCTGGTGATCAGCGGCGCCATGCTGGCCACGGCCTTGCTCTTCGGCGCCTATCCCTTCATGCCCAACGCCCTGGGCATGGGGGTGTGCTCGGTGCTGCTGGGCCTGGTGCTGGGTTCGGTGCAGCCCATGATCATGAGCACCCTGCACCAGATCACGCCGGCCGATCGTCACGGCGAGGCCCTGGGCCTGCGCCTGATGTCGCTCAACGGCTCCAGTGTGCTGATGCCGCTGCTCTTTGGCAGCATCGGCGCCGCGGTGGGCGTGTCCCTGGTGTTCTGGGTGGTTGGAGCGGTCGTGGGTGCTGGCAGCCGCCTGGCCTGGTCGCTCAGGGCTGCGCCGCACCCTCCAGGCGATAAAACGACTGGATAGCTTCCCAGGCGTCTTCAGGCGTGTCGACGAAGCTGAAGAGGTCCACGTCCTGGGGCGAGATCACGCCTTCCTCCACAAGGAACTTGAAATCGATCAGCTTTTTCCAGAAGGCGCTGCCGTGGAGCACCACAGGCACTCGTTCGGATTTGCCGGTCTGCACCAGCGTGAGAATCTCGAACAATTCGTCCAGCGTGCCGAAGCCGCCGGGGAAAGCGACCAAAGCCTTGGCGCGCATCATGAAGTGCATCTTGCGCAGGGCGAAGTAATGGAATTTGAAGCACAGGCTGGGCGAGATGTAGGGATTGCCCGACTGCTCGTGCGGCAGGGCGATGTTCAGCCCCACATTGAGCGCACCGGCTTCGTGGGCGCCGCGGTTGGCCGCTTCCATGATGCCGGGGCCGCCGCCGGTGCAGATGTAGAGGCGGTCGCCATGCGATAGATGGCCGCTGTGCTCGGCGACGATGCGCCCGAACTGGCGGGCCTGATCGTAGCGCTGGGCATTGCGCATGTCGCGTTCAGCGCCTTGAAGGGCCGTGGCATCACCGCTGGCCCGTGCGGCGTCCAGCCGGGCCTGCGCCGTTTCGGGCGAGGGAAAGCGCGCGCTGCCGAACACGACGATAGTGTTGGTCACACCCTGTTCCTGCTGTTCCAGGTCGGGCTTGAGCATTTCAAGCTGGAAGCGGATGCCGCGGGTCTCGCGGCGCAGCAGAAATTCGGGGTCGGCAAACGCCAGGCGATAGGCATCGGCCTGCAGGGGCACGCCGGCATCGGCATGGGCTTTCAGGTCGGCCCAGGCGTCGGCCAGGGTGCGGGTGCTGAGATCGCGCGGGGTCTTCATGGAAGTCTTACTCGCTGGTGAGGGTGGACGCAATGGCGCTTGCCATGCTCACGGCATTGCTGGGATGTGCGATGCAGTCGGTGCTCCAGACCTGGCGGATGCCGGCGTTCCAGAGCAGGGGACCGGCATCGCCGGTAAAGAGGGCGTGCGTGACGGCCACGTCGACCGAGGCTGCACCGGCGGCCAGCAGGCCGCGTGCCGCCTGGGCCAGGGTGTGGCCGCTGCTGGCCACGTCGTCGAGCAGCACGATGGCGCGGCCGCGTATGTCCAGCGTGGGCAAGGTGATCTCGACATGGCGGTCACCATGCCGCACCTTGCGGCAGACGGCGTGCTCGAAGCCATGACGTGCCGCGGCCTGCGCGACCCATTGCGCCGCCTCTTCGTCAGGGCCGATCAGCAGGGCGCCCGGGCGCTGCCGCGCGATCAGGTCGGCCAGCAAGGGCGCGCCACTGAGCACCACGGTGCGCGGCACCGGCACGGCTTCTGCGAGCGTGGTCACACGGTGCAGGTGCGGGTCCACGGTGATGACGGCATCGAACAGGTCGGCCAGGAGGCGGCCCACGATGCGTTGGCTCACGGCTTCGCCGGGCGCGAAGGCGATGTCCTGCCGCATATAGGCCAGATAGGGGGCGACCAGGGTCAGTTGCATGGCGCCCAGCGTACGGGCTGCGTGGGCAGCGAGCAGGATCTCGACCAGCTTTTCATTGGGCTGGGCCAGCGTGCGCAAGAGCACCATGTGCGGCGGCAGCGTGGCCGGCAAGCGCAGCTTGAGTTCACCATCGGGGAAGCGATGACGCTGGATGCAGGCATGAGGCATGCCGGCTGCGGCGGCGATGCGCGCAGCGCTTGCGGTCTCGTCCTCGAAATGCAGCAGCAGCGCGGGGCACATCTTCAGAACTCCAAAAACACGTGCGGCACGTCCTCGGCCCGGCCAATACGGTAGCCGCTGGAACGTGCGCAGGCCTGGCGCGCGAACTCCAGGTCGGCCGGGTAACTGGCGTGCACGCGGTAGAGCACATCGCCGTCCTGCACCTCGTCACCGAGCTTGGCACAAAGGTCGACGCCGGCTTCCTTCACCTTGGGTGCGCCGGCGAAGCGTGCGATGCGCGCCAATTGCAGGTTGTCGATGCCGCTGATCACGCCTGCGCCATGCGACCGGATCTCGAAGCTGAGCCGGCCCAGTTGCGGATGGTTGGGGTCGAAGTGATGGCTGCCCTGGGCCTCGATGATGTCGTTCATCTTCTTGAGGGCGCGGCCCGAGTCGAGGATGTCGCGGGCGATGGCGAAGCCGTCGCCACCACGCACGTCGGGGTCGGCCTCCAGCATGCGGCCGGCCAGGCGCAGTGCCTTCTGGCGCAGGTCCATGGGAGCGCGCGGGTCGTTCTCCAGCACGCGCATGACGTCGCGCGCCTCCAGCACCGGGCCGATACCAAAGCCGATGGGCTGGCGGCCATCGGTGATGACCACGTCGAGCGAGAGTTTCATGCGTCGCGCCACGTACTCGAAGAGACGACGCAGGCGTTGCGCCTCGGGCATGGAACGCACCTTGGCCGTGGGGCCGATGGGGATGTCCAGCACCAGATGGCTGGAGCCGGCGGCGATCTTCTTGGACAGGATGGAAGCCGTCATTTGCCCCGGCGAATCGAGCGCCAGCGGCCGCTCGACCGAAATCAGCACGTCGTCGGCGGGCGAGAGCTTGGCCGTGCCGCCCCAGGCCAGGCAGCCGCGGTGCTGGCGGATGATTTCCTGCAGGCGTTCGACCTGCAACTCCACCTGGGCGAGCACTTCCATGGTGTCGGCCGTGCCGGCGGGCGAGGTGATGGCGCGCGAGGACGTCTTGGGGCAGAGCATGCCGTGCGCCGCCACGATGGGCACCACCAGCATGGAGGTGCGGTTGCCGGGTATGCCGCCGATGCAATGCTTGTCGACCGCCAGCGGTTCCTGCCAGTCGAGCCGACGGCCGGCCTCGACCATGGCTTCGGTGAGGAAAAGCACCTCCTCGCGGTCGAGTTCGTCGCGGTTGGCTGCAACGACAAAGGCCGTCAGCTCGATCTTGGAGTAGTGGTGTTCGGTGATGTCGCGCACAATGGCGCGGAAGTCGTCCAGGGTCAGGCGCTCGCCGGCGAGTTTGCGGTGCAGGGCACCGATGGATTCGGGCGGTTCGGCCTGGGCGACCGTGACGGTATGCCCGTTCTCCACGGAGAGTTGCTCGAACGCGGCCTTGGACAGGCCGAGCTCGCCGCAGGCCACGATGCTGGCGTCGTCGACCACGTTGAGTGTGGCCAGGATACTGTGGCCGTTGGTGCGCACCTCGACCTTGGACATGGCCTTGAAGCCCTCGGCCCGGTAAACCTCGCAGTCGCGATGCATGTAGGCCACGTTCTCGTGGTAGGTGTCGATCAGCACGCGCCGCAGGGCCAGGCGCGACGGTTCGCCGCCTGTGCCTGGGCCGACCGCGGCGGTCGTGGTCTCAGCTTCGTTCATGCGGATAGCCTACACCGAATCGGACACCGAAAAAACAAAAGGCTCCCGAAGGAGCCTGGTGAGGTCAGAGGCGGAAAGACTCAGACGCGCTTGCGGTATTCGCCGGTGCGGGTATCGATCTCGACCTTGTCGCCCTGGCTCACGAACAGCGGCACGGGCACTTCGAAACCGGTGGCGATCTTGGCGGGCTTGAGCACCTTGCCGGAGGTGTCGCCCTTGACGGCGGGTTCGGTCCAGGTGATCTCGCGCTCGACGCTGGTGGGCAGTTCCACCGAGATGGCCTTGCCGTCGTA
>JAGWTL010000073.1 GCA_028869035.1 Burkholderiales bacterium
GTGCGCGGCTCGGACCCCGACGCCTCGCTCTACTGGTTCATGCGCATGCTCGACGGCGGGGCCGACCCGCGCTACATGGCGCGCCGCCTGGTGCGCATGGCCAGTGAAGACATCGGCCTGGCCGACCCGCGCGCCCTGCGGCTGGCGCTGGACGCGGCCGAAGTCTACGAACGCCTGGGCTCGCCCGAGGGCGAACTGGCTCTGGCCGAATGCGTGGTGTATCTCGCCATCGCGCCCAAGAGCAATGCGGTCTACAAGGCCTACAACGAGGCCAAGGCCTTCATCAAGAAGGACGGCACCCGCCCGGTGCCCATGCACCTGCGCAATGCGCCGACCCAGCTCATGAAGGAGCTGGACTACGGCAAGAACTACCGCTACGCGCACGACGAGGAGGGCGGTTTTGCCGCCGGCGAGCGTTATCTGCCCGAGGGCATGGCCGAGCCGGGTTTCTACCGACCCGTGGAACGCGGTCTGGAGATCAAAATCGCCGACAAGCTGCGTGCGCTGCGCGCGCTGAACGAAAAGAGTCGGAACCAGCCATAAAAACGGGACCGGATGCAAGTGGCATGAAGCTTGCAAATGGGAATCTATGGATATCTTCCTGCAGCAAATCATCAACGGGCTGGTACTGGGCAGCATGTACGCGCTGGTGGCGCTGGGCTACACCATGGTCTACGGCATCATCGGCCTGATCAATTTCGCCCACGGCGAGGTGCTGATGATCGGCGCCCTGGTCAGCTGGAGCGTGATCGGCGTCCTGCAGCCCCTGCTGCCGCCCTGGCTGGTGCTGGTCATCGCCCTCATCGTGGCCTGCGTGCTGGCCGCCGCGCTGAACTACAGCATCGAGAAGGTGGCTTACCGGCCGCTGCGCAACAGCCCGCGCCTGGCCCCGCTGATCACGGCCATCGGCATGTCCATCCTGCTGCAGACGCTGGCCATGATCATCTGGAAGCCCAACTTCAAGCCCTATCCCACGCTGCTGCCGAGCACCCCCATCCAGCTCGGCGGCGCCAGCATCACGCCCACGCAGATCATGATCCTGGTCGTCACGGCACTGACGCTGGCCGCGCTGATGTGGCTGGTGCACGCCACCAAACTGGGCCGCGCCATGCGCGCCACGGCCGAAAACCCGCGTGTGGCCGCCCTCATGGGCGTGCAGCCGGACCGCGTGATCTCGGCCACCTTCGTCATCGGCGCCGTGCTGGCCGCGATCGCCGGTGTGATGTGGGCCAGCAACTACGGCACGGTGCAGCACACCATGGGTTTCCTGCCCGGGCTCAAGGCCTTCACGGCGGCCGTCTTCGGCGGCATCGGCAACCTGGCCGGGGCCGTGGTGGGCGGCATCCTGCTGGGCCTGATCGAGGCCATCGGTGCCGGTTACATCGGCGACCTCACGGGCGGTGTGCTGGGCAGCCACTACGCCGACATCTTTGCCTTCATCGTGCTGATCGTGGTGCTCACGCTGCGGCCCTCGGGCCTCCTGGGCGAACGTGTGGCGGACCGGGCTTGACCATGAAACACCCCCAAGCTCCGCTCCCTTCGTTCGCTGCGCCACCCCCCTTGCAGGGGGCAACGCCAGTGGCCCGGCAAAGCCGGTTCCACGGCGTTCTGCGCTTATTGATGTTTTCTTTATTTATGACACCTGCCGTTCAGGCTGAGCCTGTCGAAGCCCTTCGACAGGCTCAGGGCGAGCGGATGTGAGGTGCTTGTCATGATTTATGAAAGCCTCAATAGTACATTTCATGCGTTGCAAAACTGCAGGCAACGTGACATGAACAGTCGTCACCGCCTCATCGCCATCCTGGTTGCGGCCATCGGCCTGCTGGCGCTGCCGCTGATCCTGCAGGGCTACGGCAATGCCTGGGTGCGCATCCTGGACATGGCCCTGCTCTTCGTGCTGCTGGCCCTGGGCCTGAACATCGTGGTGGGCTACGCCGGCCTGCTGGACCTGGGTTTCGTGGCCTTCTTCGCCATCGGGGCCTATATGTTCGGTCTGCTGGCCTCGCCCCACCTGAGCGACCACTTCCCCGCCTTTGCCGCGATGTTCCCCAACGGTCTGCACACGCCGTTATGGCTGGTGATTCCGCTGGGTGCCCTCTTGGCGGGCGCTTTCGGCGTGCTGCTGGGCGCACCCACGCTGCGGCTGCGCGGCGACTACCTGGCCATCGTGACCCTGGGTTTCGGCGAGATCATCCGCGTCTTCCTGAACAACCTGGACCACCCGGTCAACATCACCAACGGCCCCAAGGGCATAGGCCAGATCGATTCGATCAAGTTCTTCGGCTTCGACCTGGGCAAGAAGCTCAACGTCTTCGGTTTCGACGTGGCGCCGGTCACGATGTACTACTACCTCTTCCTCGCCCTGGTGGTGGTGAGTGTGGTCATCTGCCACCGCATCGAGTTCTCGCGCATCGGCCGCGCCTGGATGGCGATCCGCGAGGACGAGATCGCCGCCAAGGCCATGGGCATCAACACCCGCAATATGAAGCTGCTGGCCTTCGGCATGGGCGCCACCTTCGGCGGTGTCTCGGGCGCCATGTTCGCGGCCTTCCAGGGTTTCATCTCGCCCGAGTCCTTCAGTCTCATGGAGTCCGTGATGGTGGTGGCCATGGTGGTGCTGGGCGGCATCGGCCACCTGCCGGGCGTGATCCTGGGCGCGGTGCTGCTGGCCTCGCTGCCCGAGGTGCTGCGTTACGTGGCCGGTCCGCTGCAGGCCATGACGGACGGGCGGCTCGACGCCTCCATCCTGCGCCAGTTGCTGATCGCCCTGGCCATGATCGTCGTCATGCTGCTGCGCCCGCGCGGCCTCTGGCCCTCGCCTGAACACGGCAAGGTGCGACGTACCAAGGGAGGACCGGCATGAGCGCGCACGGCCGCCCCGAAGCGCTCATCCCGCAGCGCATGGCGCGGAGGGCATCCCTATGAGCGAGGTGTTGCTGCATGTCAGCGGTGTCTCCAAGCGCTTCGGCGGTCTGCAGGCGCTCAGCGATGTCAATCTGCGCATCGCGCGCGGCATGGTCTACGGCCTGATCGGCCCCAACGGCGCGGGCAAGACCACCTTCTTCAACGTCATCACGGGCCTGTACACACCCGACAGCGGCACCTTCGAGCTGGCCGGCCTGGCCTACAAGCCCACGGCCGTGCACGAGGTGGCGCGCGCCGGCATCGCGCGCACCTTCCAGAACATCCGTCTCTTCGCCGACATGACCGCGCTGGAGAACGTGATGGTGGGGCGGCACATCCGCTCGGGCTCGGGCCTGCTGGGGGCCATCTTCCGCACCCCCGGCTTCAAGTTCGAGGAAGCGGCGATAGCGCGACGGGCGCAGGACCTGCTGGACTACGTGGGCATCGGCCAGCTGGCCGACTACAAGGCCCGCACCCTGAGTTACGGCGACCAGCGCCGCCTGGAGATCGCCAGGGCCCTGGCCACCGAACCCCAGCTGCTGGCCCTGGACGAGCCCGCCGCCGGCATGAACGCCACCGAGAAGGTGGAGCTGCGCGCGCTGATCGAACGCATCCGCCAGGACGGCGTGACCGTGCTGCTGATCGAGCACGACGTGAAACTGGTCATGGGCCTGTGCGACGGCGTCACCGTGCTCGACTACGGCCGCCAGATCGCCGAGGGCACACCGGCCGAGGTGCAGAAGAACGAGCAGGTGATCGAAGCCTATCTGGGCCACGCTGGCGCCAAGGCCGCCGCGGAGGCCACGGCAATATGAAAATCTATGACGCCCGCTGCGCGGGCATGATCTCGCGCCAAAGGCGCCTCAATGACGCTGGCAAAGCCCGCATGACTTTCATCATGGCGCCCGCGGCGCCGTCATTGATGCCGCACAGCGGCGAAGTCATGCCCGCGCAGCGGGCGTCATCACGTCCATGGAGCCAGCCATGAGCCACGACGCAGACATCCTGCTGCAGGTCAGCGGCCTGAAAGTGGCCTACGGCGGCATCCAGGCGGTCAAGGGCGTTGATTTCGAGGTGAAGCGCGGCGAGCTGGTCTGCCTGATCGGCTCCAACGGCGCCGGCAAGACCAGCACCCTGAAGGCCGTCACCGGCACCCTGCCCTGCCTGGGCCAATTGCACTACCTGGGCAAGCCCCTGCGCGGCCAGGGGCCCTGGGACCTGGTGCGCCAGGGCCTGGCCATGGTGCCCGAGGGGCGTGGTGTCTTCACGCGCATGAGCATTGCCGAGAACCTGCTCATGGGCGCCTACACGCGCGACGACAGCGACGGCATCGCCGCCGACCTGGAGCGCATGTACACCCTGTTCCCGCGCCTCAAGGAACGCCACACGCAACTGGCCGGCACCCTCAGCGGCGGCGAGCAGCAGATGCTGGCCATGGGCCGCGCGCTGATGAGCCGGCCGCAGCTGCTGCTGCTGGACGAACCCTCCATGGGCCTGAGCCCCATCATGGTCGACAAGATCTTCGAGGTCGTGCGCGAAGTCTCCAGCCAGGGCATGACGGTGCTGCTCGTCGAGCAGAACGCCAGCCGCGCGCTGGGCATTGCCGACCGCGGCTACGTCATGGAGTCCGGCCTCATCACCCTCAGCGGACCCGCGCAGCAACTGCTGCACGACCCGGCCGTGCGCGCCGCCTACCTGGGCGAGAGCTGAAGCTCAATCCACCTTCGCGCCTGAGGCCTTGACGACCTGCTCGTACTTGGCAAGCTCGGCCTTCATGAAAGCGGCAAACTCCTCGGGCGTGGTGGGCACGGGTTCGGCCATCAGGGCGGCAAAACGGGTCTGCGTCTCGGGCGCCTTGAGCGCGGCCACAAAAGCCTGGTTCAGGCGGGCCACCACATCCCTGGGCGTGCCCGCAGGCGCCACCAGCCCCCACCAGGTGTCCACCGCAAACCCCTTGAGTGTCTCGGCCACGGCCGGCACCTGCGGCAAGGCCGGCGAACGCTTGAGCGTGGTGACGGCCAGGGCCTTGAACTTGCCGGCGCGGATATTGGCCGAGGCCGTGGCCAGGTTGTCGAAATTGAAATCCACCTGCCCGCTGAGCAGGGCCAGCTGCGCCGGGTTGCCGCCGTTGTAGGGAATGTGTACGGCGTAGATGCCGGCCTGGGCCTTGAACAGCTCACCGGCCAGATGGCCCGCGCTGCCGTTGCCGCCGCTGCCGTAGTTGAGCTTGCCGGGGTTGGCGCGGGCGTAGGTGATCAGGTCCTGCAAGGTGTTGATGTGCAGACGGTGCGCGGTCTCGGCGTTGATGACCAGCACATTGGGCACGCGCAGCATCTGGGTGATGGGCGCGAAATCGCGGTCGGCCTTGTAGGGCATCTTGCTGTAGAGCCAGGGGTTGACCGCATGCGTGGCGGTGGCCGCAATGCCGATGGCCAGGCCGTCAGGCGCGGCCTTGGCCAAGGCATCGGCGCCGATATTGCCACCGGCGCCGGCGCGGTTCTCGATGATGACGGTCCCCAGCGTGTCCTTGACCCCTTCGGCCAATGCACGCGCCGTGATGTCGATGGGGCCGCCCGCGGCGTAGGGCACGATCAGGCGGATGGGTCTGGTCTGGGACAGGGCCGGGACATTGGCCAAGGCGAGCATGGCCAGGATGAAGAGGGGAAGGCTGCGAGGTTTCATGCCGCCATTGTGCAGAATCCGGTCACATCCCTTTACAAGACTTTGCAGTGGTCTGTCGGCTGCCGGGCCGGCCTGCCGCGTTGCAGGTCCATGGAAGTCGTTTCCATACGTCAACCCAGAAGGAGATCCGCATGAAGACCAAGATCGTGTTCAGTATCCTCGCCCTGGCCGCCGCCGGCACCGCCCTGGCCCAGTCCGCCAGTATCGGCAGCGCCCCCAACCCCACGGCCACACCGCGCGTGGACCAGCGCGAGGCGAACCAGGAACGCCGCATCGAGCAGGGCGAGAAGTCGGGCCAGTTGACCCCGCGCGAGACCAGCCGCCTGGAAAACCAGCAGGGCCGCATCGAGCGCGCCGAGGACAAGGCCAAGGCGGACGGCAGGGTCAGCGCCAAGGAGCGCGCCCGCCTGAACAATATGCAGGACCACGCCAGCCGTGACATCGCCCGCGAAAAGCACGACCGCCAGCGCGACATGAACCACGACGGCCGCAAGGACAGGCCGCAAGCCCAGCACGCCGAACGCGGCGAGCGTGGTGAACATAACCGTCGTCGCTGATCCAGCGCTGGCCGACCATGCGCCTAAAGGGCTGGCAGTCACCTGACTGCCAGCCCTTTGTTTTGCCTCCAACGTGGAAGCCCGGGTTCAGGCCGCCAGCTTGTGACTACGGCACGGTGCTGCGCACCTTGACTTCGCCGCGCGAAGTCAGCCTACGCCGCAAGCACGGCTGCGCCGTGCTTGTCAGCCTCGCTGGTGAAGGCGTCGGCGTAGAACTCATCCTCGGGCAGGCCGGCCTGCGTGTAGTCCTGCCGGGCCGAATCGACCACGATGGGCGCGCCGCAGGCATAGACCTGGCAGGCTGACAAGTCGGGCAGGTCCTGCAGCACCGCCCGGTGCACGAAACCGGTGCGACCGGCCCAGTGGTCTTCGGGCAAGGCATCGGACACCACGGGCACGTACTTCAGGTTGGGCATCTCGCGGCACTTCTGCTGCACCCATTCGTGCAGGTAGAGGTCAGCCGGACGGCGGCCGCCCCAGTACAGCGTGGCCGTGCGCCTGATCCCCTTGTGCTGCATCTGCTCGACCAGGGCCTTGAGCGGCGCGAAGCCCGTGCCCGAGGCCAGCAGCACCAGGGGCTTGTCGCTGTCCTCACGCAGGTAGAAGCTGCCGTAGGGGCCTTCGATGCGCAGGATTTCCTTCTCTTTCATGACGCCGAACACATGGTCGGTGAACTTGCCGCCCGGCATGTGGCGGATGTGCAGCTCCATCGTGGCCCCGACCGGCGGCGTGGCCGTGGGCTGGCCGGCACGGCTGTGCGGCGCATTGGCCATGGAGTAGCTGCGCCGCGCGCCGTCGCGCAGCAGGAACTCGACGTACTGGCCGGCGTGGAACTGGAAGTTGTCATTGGCCGGCAGTTGCAGCACCAGGCGCATCACGTCGGGCGAGAGCCGCTCCATCTGGTTCACGCGCACCGGCATCTTGCGGATGGGGAAGGCCCCGGCCTCGGTCACCTGGCGCGACGCCAGCACCACGTCGCTCAGCGGCAGGCCGCAGCAGGTCAGCACATAAGCGGCGGCTTCCTCGGCCTCGCTCAGGGCCTTGCTCTGGTGCGGGCCATGCACCACCTCGCCGGAAAGCTTCTTGCACTTGCAGGAACCGCAGGCGCCGTCCTTGCAGCCATAGGGCAGGCCGATGCCGGTGCGGATGCCGGCGGCCAGGATGGTTTCCCCCGGCAAAACCTCGAAGCTACGGCCGCTGGGCTGCACCGTGACCTGGTGGGAAGACATCTTTTCGTTATCCTTGAACAGTTTTTCAACGCAAAGACAGGAATTTTGCCAGTGTTAACAAGCCCTTTGGGCGCGCTGCCCATGCGTTTCCGGCGCCAGCGTGTGCTGATCGTCGGCTGCGGCGACGTGGGCCTGCGCGCCGCCGCCGCCCTGCCCGCCCGTGTGCGGGTGCTGGCGCTCACCTCCACGCCCACCCGCCGGGGCGAGCTGCGGGCCTGCGGGATCACGCCGCTGCCCGGCAATCTGGACCAGGGGGCCACGCTGCGCCGCCTGGCCGGCCTGGCCACGCATGTCCTGCATCTTGCGCCCCCCCCGGCGCAAGGAAAGGACGATTCACGCACCCGTGACCTGCTGTGCGCCCTGCGACGGCGCACGCCACCGGCCGCTCTGGTCTACGGCTCGACCAGCGGGGTCTACGGCGACTGCGGCGGCGAGTGGGTGGCGGAAACCCGCGCCCTGCAGGCTGGCACGGCACGCGCGCGGCGGCGCGTGGCGGCGGAACGACAGCTGCGCTTCTACGGCCGCAGCGCGGGGGTGCGCACCAGCATCCTGCGCATCCCCGGCATCTACGCCCCGGATCGCCTTGGCGGCACGCCGCGCGAGCGGCTGCTCAAGGGCACGCCGGTGCTGCGCGCCGAGGACGACGTCTACACCAATCACATCCACGCCGACGACCTGGCCCGCGCCTGCCTGGCCGCCCTGTGGCGTGGTGCGCCGCAGCGGGTCTACCACGCCAGCGACGACAGCGAGCTGAAAATGGGCGACTACTTCGACCTGGCCGCCGGTCTCTATGGCCTGCCCCGGCCCCCGCGCCTGCCCCGTCTGCAGGCCGCGCAGGAACTGCCCCCCACGCTGCTGAGTTTCATGAGCGAGTCGCGCCGGCTCGAAAACACGCGCCTGAAGCGTGAATTGCGTCTCAGATTGCGTTACCCCACGGTGACGGCCGGCTTGCGGGCGATCTGACATCGCCCGGATAATCCCTGTATGTCCCCCCTGCGGCACTCCCTGGCGACGCGACGCGGCACGTCCGGCTTCACCCTGATCGAACTGGTCATGGTGTTGGTCCTGCTGGGCATCCTGGCGGTTTTCGTGCTGCCGCGCATCGAGCTGACGCGAGGCTTTGACGAGGTGGGCTACCGCGACGCCGTGCGCGCCACGCTCGAATTCGCACGCAAGAGCGCCGTGGCCGAGAGGCGCAATGTGCTGGTAACACTCACGGGAAACAACCTGAATCTGATCATCGCAAACGACGGCCCGGAGGGAGCTGATGCCTTGAACTTCGACATCGTCACCAATGCCGCCAAGGCGCTTCCCCTGCCCGTGCCGGATCGGCACTGCAGCGCACCGATCCCCGTCAACCGGCTCTGTGCGCCGCCCAATCTCACGCTTGTCAGCACCACGGCGGACTTGGTTTTCTCTCCGCTGGGTCGACCCATCACCACACTCGGGGTGTCTTTGCCAGTGACAAGCTACACCGTTACCGGCGAGGCGCCCTGGACCATCACCGTCGAGGCGGAGACCGGCCATGTGCACTGATCCGCGCCACCACCCAGGCCGCGCGCGCCAGCGCGGCCTGACCTTCATCGAGCTGATCTTTTTCATCATCATCGTGACGGTGGGCCTGGCCGGCATCCTGCTGGTGCTGAACCAGACCAGCAGCCGTAGCGCTGACCCCATGGTGCGCAAGCAGATGCTGGCCATTGCCGAGAGCGTGCTCGAAGAAGTGCGCCTGCAAAGCCACGGCTGGTGTGACCCCGATGACGCCAACGCCGCCACTGCCACCAGCACGGCTGGCTGCGCCGGTGGCACCCCCGCCGAGACACGTGGCAGTACCACAGCCCCCTGGGACCAGGTGACGGACTACAACAATGCGACCATCACCAGCAGCCTGGCCGGTACGGGCTACACGGGCTACAGCGCCAACGTGCAAGTGCTGCAGGAAGCGCTGGGAGGCATCCCCGCCGGTGAAGCGCTACGCATACGCGTCGCCGTCACGCACGGCACCGAAACCGTCGTGCTGGAAGGCTACCGCACACGCTACGCACCGAACGCCCTGCCATGAATACCGGATGCCATCGCCCCGCGCAGCGCCAGGCCGGCTTCACGCTGGTCGAGGCGATCATCGTGATCGTCATCACGGGCATCCTGGCCGCCGTGGTCGCCGTCTTCATCCGTGCGCCGGTGGAGGGCTACCTGGACTCGGTACGCCGCGCCGAGCTCACGGACACGGCCGACGTGGCCCTGCGCCGCATCACGCGCGACGTGCGCCTGGCCCTGCCTAACAGCCTGCGCGTGACCACGACGGGCGGCATGAACTACATCGAGTTCATCATGACCAGCGCGGGCGGACGCTACCGTGATCCGAGCGACGGCTCCACCGGCGGCAACTTCCTCAGCTTCACGAATACGGGCAGCACGACCTTCGACGTGCATGGTCCCATGCCGGCAATGAATCCGACCGTTGATTACATCGTGGTCTACAACCTCGGTCCCAACCACACACCGACAGACACGGCTGCCGATGCCTATGCGCCGGCAGACCCTTGCACCAATTGCAACCGGGCGCGCATTTCCAGCTTCACCGGCAATACCGTGACGCTGGTAAGCAACCCTTTCCCCACGCAGGTTCCGCCCCTGCCCTCGCCCAGCGGGCGGTTTCAGGTCGTTCCCGGCGCCACCAAGGCTGTGACCTACAGCTGCCCGACGGCGGCGGCAGGTAACCTCACGCGCTACTGGAACTACGGCTTCAACACCGCGCAACCCACCGGCTTTGCCAGCGGCAGCCAGGCCCTTCTGGCCGCAGGCGGCGTCACCTGCGCCGTGGCCTACGCCCCCAGCGTCGGCGGACGCAGCGGCCTGCTGGAGGTACAGCTCACCCTGACCTCGGGCAGCGGCGCAAATGCCGAAACCGTGACCCTGCAGCACCAGATCCGCGTGGACAACTCGCCATGAAGCGCTCACCATTGCTCCGCCTGCAGCGTGGCTTCACCGCCATCACGGCCATCTTCATCCTGGTGGTGCTGACGGCGCTGGGCGCCTTTATCGTGAGTGTCTCCACCGGGCAGCAGATCGGCTCGGGTCTGGATGTGCAGGGTGTGCGCGTCTACGAAGCCGCACGCAGCGGCATCGAATGGGGCCTATACCAGCAACTACGCAACGGCAGCTGCGCCGCCAGCACCAGCTTCGTACCCGCCGCGTCCACACTCTCGGCCTATACCGTCACCGTGAACTGCACCGCCACGGCCGGCACCAGCGGCGGCCCTGCCACCTACGAAGTGCGGTCCTGGGCCTGCAACCAGCCCAGCGCCGGCGTCTGCCCCAACACCAGCCCAGGCAGCCGCTACATCGAGCGCCGGCTGGACGTGACCTT
>JAGWTL010000406.1 GCA_028869035.1 Burkholderiales bacterium
TTCGAGGACGCCCAGGACCGGCCGGTGCGCGACAGCCTGGAGGCCCTGCAGACCTGGCATCGCCGCCAGGAACTGCCCGCCTATGCCGCGCTGCTCCAGCGCCTGCAGCAACAGGCCCCCGAGGCTGTCACGCCCGAGCAGGTCTGCGCCCACCTGGCCCAGGCCCGCGTGCATTTGCAAGGCCTGGGCGAGCAAGGCGCCGAAGGCCTGGCCCGCCTGGCCCCCACCCTGCAGGCCGGGCAGCTGCGCCACCTGGCCCGGCAGTTCGAGAAACACAACCAGAAATGGCGCAGTGAATGGCTGGACGGCACGCCCGCCGAGCTGCGGGAGCGCCGCCTGGAGCGCGCGGTGGACCGCTATGAGGATTTCTACGGCCGCCTGAGCGAGACGCAGAAGACGCTGCTGCGCCAGCGCATCGCCGCCTCCAGCTTCGACGCACGCCTGGCCTGGGCCGAGCGCCTGCGCCGCCAGCAGGACATCCTGGGTGCGCTGCAGGAACACCGCAACGGCGAGCGCCCCGCCCACGTCAAGGCCGAAATGCTGGCTCTGGTGCAGCGCAGCCTGGAGCCGCCCGAGCCTGCTGCGCGCGCGCAGTTCGAAAGCATGCTGCTGGAGGGCTGCCAGACCATCGCCGCCCTGCACAACAGCGCCAGCGCGGCGCAGCGGCGCCGGCTGGCCGAGCGGCTGCAGGGCTACGAGACCGATCTGCGGGCCCTGATCGCCTCCCGCTGAAACGCTGGCCGCTTCAGGGCAGCTCTGCGAGAATGGCCTGAGCCCATCGAGACTGGAGATTCGCCATGCGCCGCCACATCCCTGCCCTTCTGCGCGCTGTCCTGCTGACCGGCCTGCTGCTGGCCGGCACGGGCCACGCGGCCGCGCCGCTGTCCGAGCTCAAGCTCTTCAAAGCCACCCCCATGGGCCAGGGCCTGTGGCGCATGGAGCTGGTCTCCAGCGACGATCCGCAGATGCGCATGGGCGCGGCGGCCATGGGCCAGGCCGGCCTGTGCATGGACGTGAGCAAGCAGATCAACAAGAGCAGTCAGGTGGAAGACCCCAGGTGCACGCCCAAGGTCCTGCGCAACACCGACAGCGAGGCCGAGATCGAAGTCAGCTGCAAGGACGGCGGGAGTTCCCGCATGCTCATGACACGCGAAAGCGAGAAGAGCTACCTGATGGACACCACCGTCAGCAAGGACGGCAAGCAGCGCAGCTTCAAGGTCCGCTACACCCACGCCGGCGCCTGCAAGGGCGACGCGATGATGCAGCTCGACAAGAACAGCCCCATGTGCAAGATGGACCCCGCCAGGATGCTGGGCCGCTGCGCCAGCCTGCCCGAGTCGGCGCGTGCGCAATGCGAGCAGCAGATCAAGGGCCTGGCCGCCGCCTGCCAGTGAAACCATGCGCCACGCGCCTCTTGCGCCCTGAAATTTAAACGGCAAAATAGAAAGCCCGGTGGGTCTCCCCACCGGGCGGGTACGAATCTTTCGATTCTTATTGCAGCAACGGCTCTCACCCCGGATAACCACAACGGAGCCGATTATGAGGGAGGACTTCATGGCTGGCAAGCAGGGTTTTACGTTCGGTCTCGACATCGGCATTGCTTCCGTGGGCTGGGCCGTCTTGGCCGAAAACCGCATCGTGGACTTGGGAGTTCGCTGTTTTGATCCCGGTGAAAACGAGAAAGGCGAACCGCACAACCAGAAACGCCGGGGCGCACGGGTGGCGCGGAACCGGCTGCACATGCGCCGCTGGCGGCTGCGCCAGTTGCTTCGGCTGTTCTGCGATGCGGGCATCATTGACCGGCCTGACCCGCAGTTGCTCGTGGCGCCGCCGCGCGCCAAGGGCGAGCCCGAGGCCGGACCTTGGCAGTTGCGCGCCAAGGGGCTGAAAGACCCGCTTGAACCCCTTGAATGGGCGCAGGTACTGTATCACTTGGTCAAACATCGAGGCTTCGAGTTCTTCCGCAAGAGCGAAATCAAGTCCTCGCCCGGCTCCGATGCCACTTCGAAAGAAGCGAAAGAGGAGCAACCTGCGCCAGAAGCCACTCCGGATGAAGCCAGCGCCAACAAGGAAAAGCAGAAGCTCAC
>JAGWTL010000407.1 GCA_028869035.1 Burkholderiales bacterium
CACCTGCCGTTCAGGCTGAGCCTGTCGAAGCCCTTCGACAGGCTCAGGGCGAGCGGATGTGAGGTGCTTGTCATGATTTATGAAAGCCTCAATAGATTGGCGCGGTTTTAACCATGTTCGCACTTGCGAAATGAGTGTGAACAGGCCCTAGCCTGAAAGCCGCTCGCCACGCCGGAAGACAAGGGGGACATGATGCACGCCACGCATGAGGTCTTCAACCAGCCCGCGCCGCTGGTTGACTACAACCTGTACGAGACCAACCGGCCGCTGCAGGACGCGCTGCGCTTCAACGCGCCGCAACTCGACACCGCAGCGCTGAGTTGCCTGGGCGCGGCCGTTGGCACGGCGGAGATGCAAACCCACGCGCGCCTCGCCAATGCGCATACGCCACAGCTGCACAGCCACGACCGCCAGGGCCGGCGCATCGACCAGGTGGAATTCCACCCGAGCTACCACTCTCTCATGGCTGCCGCGGTCGGCGCGGGCCTGCATGGCACGCCCTGGGCCGGTGAAGGAACATCGCCCCACGTGCAGCGCGCCGCGGGCTTCATGCTCTTCACCGAGCTCGAGCCCTCCATGCTCTGTCCGATTTCCATGAGCTATGCGGCCACGCCGGCCCTGCGCCGCAACCCGGCCGTCTATGCCGAGTGGGGGCCGAAACTGACCAGCCGGGCCTACGACCCGCTGCTCAAGCCGCTGGGCCAGAAAGCCGGTGTGACCATGGGCATGGGCATGACGGAAAAGCAGGGCGGTTCGGATGTGCGCGCGAACACGACACAGGCGGTGGCAGATGGCAGCGACGCCTGGGGCGAGCGTTACCGCATCACAGGCCACAAATGGTTCTTCTCGGCGCCCATGTGCGACGCCTTCCTCGTGCTGGCCCAGGCACCGGGGGGATTGAGCTGCTTCTTCCTGCCGCGCGTGCTGCCCGACGGCACGCTCAACGCGCTCTACATCCAGCGCCTCAAGGACAAGCTGGGCAACAAGGCCAATGCCAGCTCCGAGGTGGAGTTCGTGCAGGCCGCGGCCTGGCTGGTGGGTGAAGAGGGGCGCGGCGTGCCGCAGATTCTCGAGATGGGCACCATGACCCGGCTCGATTGCGCACTGGGCACCAGCGGCCTGATGCGCCAGGCCCTGGTGCTGGCCCTGAACCACACGCGCCAGCGTTTGGCGTTTGGCAAGCCCCTGATCGAGCAGGACCTCATGCGCAATGTGCTGGCAGACCTGGCGCTGGAGAGCGAGGCCGCGACCGCCCTGTCCATCCGGCTGGCCCGTGCCTTCGATCGGACCGGCGACGCGCACGAGCAGCTCATGGCGCGCCTGCTCACGCCCGTGGCCAAGTTCTGGATCTGCAAGCGCGGTGCAGGTTACGCCCAGGAGGCCATGGAGTGCCTGGGGGGCAACGGTTATGTGGAAGAGGGCGGCGAGGGCGTGATGGCGCGCATCTACCGCGAAATGCCGGTCAACTCGATCTGGGAAGGCGCGGGCAACATCATGGCGCTGGATCTCTTGCGTGCGCTGCACAAGGGCGATGTCGCCAGCGCGCTGACACAGGAACTGGCCCCGGCCCTGGGCCAGCATGCGGCGCTCGACCGTCTCGCGCGCAGCCTGCCCCGGCGTGTTGAAGCCATGGCCACCGAGATCGAGGCCCGCCGCCTGGCGCAGGACGTGGCCCTGGCCGTGCAAGCTGCGTTGCTAGCGCAAAGTGCGCCCGCAGCCGTGTTTGCCGCCTTCTGCGCCTCACGCCTGAATGGCGACTGGGGCCAGACGTTCGGCAGCCTGGGAGCGAACACGGATTTCAGCGCCATCCTGGCCCGCGCGCTGCCTCAATGACATCCTGATATGAACGACCTGATCCTTCACCACTACGCCAGCTCGCCTTTTTCGGAAAAGATCAGGCTCGTCCTCGGTCACAAAGGCTTGTCCTGGAAATCCGTCACCGTGCCGAGCATCCTGCCCAAGCCGGACGTGATGGCCCTGACCGGCGGTTACCGCAAGACACCCTTTCTGCAGATCGGCTCGCACATCTACTGCGACACGGCCCTGATCTGCGACGTGCTGGAGCACCTGCAGCCCGAACCC
>JAGWTL010000074.1 GCA_028869035.1 Burkholderiales bacterium
TGAGCCAGGTCGGCGAGGCCATCACGAGCATGGACCAGACCACGCAGCAGAACGCCGCGCTGGTGGAAGAGATGGCCGCGGCAGCCAGCAGCCTGAAAACCCAGGCCCAGGAACTGGTGCAGTCGGTGGCGGTGTTCAAGCTGGCCGACGGCGCCGCCGCGCCCGCATCTGCCGGCGCGCCACCCAGACTGGCCGCACGACCGGCGCCGCGCGCAGTCCCGGCGCCCACACCCGCTCCGGCCCCGGGCGCGCAGCGGCGCCTGGTCGCGCCGGCAAAGCCCAGGGTGGCCCCGCCTGCGGCACCCGCCAAATCTTCCACCGGTGCCGACAGCGACTGGGAAACCTTCTAAGGCATCAAGTCTTCTTGCTGCGCGCGCGCGGATGCGCCGCGTCGTAGGCCCGCGCCAGGTGCTGGAAGTCGAGCCGTGTATAGACCTGCGTGGTGCTGATGTTGGCGTGGCCCAGCAGCTCTTGCACCGCACGCAAATCACTGCTGGACTGCAGCACATGGCTGGCAAAGGAATGGCGCAGCATGTGCGGATGCACCGGCGTGGCCAGTCCCGCCTGCAGGCTGCGGCGCTTGATTCGCAACCAGATCGACTGGGGCGTGAGGCGTGTGCCCTGGCGGCCCGTGAAAAGCGCCGCCTGTGCGGCCGGCGCGCCTGTGCTGGCACGCAGCTGCAGCCAGTGCTGAAGGGCCGCCATCGCGGCCGAGCCCACCGGCACGCTGCGCCGCTTGCCGCCCTTGCCCAGCACGTGCGCCTCACCGGCCCGCAGGTCGATCCAGCCACGTGCCGTGCCACTGGCTGCCACGTCCAGGCCCGTCAGCTCGCTCACGCGCAGGCCGCTGCTGTAGAGCAGCTCGACCATGGCGGCGTCACGCGCCTCCAGCCAGGGATCGCTCTCTTCGGCACGGAAACCGGCCAGCTGCACCGCATCGTCGACGCTCAGCGCCTTGGGCAGGGGCTTGGCCGCCTTGGGCGCGCGCACGTCCTGCACCGGATTGCTGCCGACCAGACTCTCGCGCCCGAGCCAGGCATAAAAGCCGCGCCAGCCCGACAGGACAAGCGCAATGCCACGGCCGCTGCGGCCGCCGCTGTGCATCTGCGCAATCCAGCGCCGCACATGCGCGCTGTGCACCTGGCGCAGAGGCACTTTGGTTTCAGCCGCGAAGTCGGCGAGCTTGCGCAGGTCCAGCGCATAAAGCTCGACGGTGCGCTGCGCCAGGCGTTTCTCGACCCGCACATGCTCCAGATAGCGTTCGACCAGAGCGAGGTCGTCGGCCGCGAGCGCGACGGGCTGGGCCACGGTTTACCTCAGCGGCGTCAGCGCCGCGCTCGCCACCTCGGCGATGCGCGCGAGGAACTCCGTGCCCATGGTGCTGGTGTAGCGCTGGGCATCGGGCGAGGCCAACACCAGCATGCCGAAGGCCGGGTTATTGCTGCCGGCCGCGCCCAGCGGACGAGAAACGGAAACCGCGTCCGCTTCCAGAGGACGCAGGGGCAGCAGAGCCAAAGAGACGGCCTGTGAGGGATGGGCCAGCCAGGCGGTGGCTTCGAACCCGGAATTGACGCCGCAGAAAGGCTCGCGCAGCGAATGGGCCAGCAGGCGCGCGTCCTCGCTCACACCCTGGGCGAAAGCGGAGCCGGCATGGGCGGGCGCCACGTCCCAGACGCGTATGGCAACCTGCGGCACGGCGAATTGCAGTTGGATGGAGCTGGCCACCGCCTCGGGAATCGCTGCCGGCTCCTGCACCAGGAAGAGGTCACGCGCCCAGCACAGCATGCGGTCCGACAGCGCCAGGTTGTCGCTGCCGTGGCGGATCATCTCGATCAGGCGGCCTTCGAGCATGCGGATCTTCTCGCGCAGCATCTCGGCCTGGCGCTCCTGCAGGCTGACGGTGCGCCGGCTGTGCGGACTGATCAGACGCACGGCGGCCAGCAGATCGGCCTGGCGCTCGAAGAACTCGGGGTTGTCGTGCAGGTAATTGGCGATGTCTTGTTCGGTCATAGCTGGGGGCTGGGTTTATTTCAATACGGGCACGTCGACTTCGCCCTGGAACACGGTGGTGGCCGGGCCGGTCATGAAGACCGGCCGACCCTCGCCAGCCCATTCGATGGTGAGCACGCCGCCGCGGGTCTGCACGTCCACGCGTGCGTCGAGTTGCCCCAGGCGGATGCCGGCCACCACGGCCGCGCAGGCGCCAGTGCCACAGGCCAGGGTTTCTCCGGCGCCACGCTCCCAGACGCGCAGCTTCACATGTGCCCGATCCAGGACCTGCAGGAAACCGGCATTGACGCGGCGCGGGAAACGCGCGTGGCTTTCGATCAGGGGCCCCTGCGCATGCACCGGGGCCGTTTCCACATCGGTCACCAGTTGCACCGCATGCGGGTTGCCCATGGAAACCACAGCCACCGCCACGGCGGCAACGCCCAGGTCCAGCGGCCAGGTCTGCCAGGGGCCTTGCGGCCGGGGCGTGAGGCCGGCGCCGTCGAAAGGGATGCGCGGCAGTTCGAAGATGGGCGCGCCCATGTCCACGGTGACGCGGCCATCGGGCGTGAGACGGGGTTCGATCACGCCGCCCAGCGTTTGCACGCGCAGGCTGTCCTTGGCCGTCAGGCCCTGGTCGCGCACGAAACGTGCGAAGCAGCGCGCGCCGTTGCCGCACTGCTCCACCTCGGCGCCGTCGGCGTTATGGATCACGTACTCAAAATCGACGCCGGCCGCCGGGGCCGGGCGCACGGTGAGGATCTGGTCGGCGCCGACGCCGAAGTGACGGTCGGCCAGCCAGCGGTACTGGGCGGCGGACAGGCCGAAACGGCCTTGCGTCTCGTCGAGCACCACAAAGTCGTTGCCCGCACCCTGCATCTTGGTAAAGCGGATACGCATGGCGGTAAATTATCCGCCGTTTCAAGGCGTATCCTTGAGGCTGTCCGCTTCAATTCACTCACCCACTCACGAGAAAACAACGATGCGCCTGCCCGAATGGACCCCCGAACGCAAACCCCAGCCGCAGGAACTGGTGGACGCCATCCTGGCGCGCCGCGGCGGCACGCTCATCAACCTGGACAAGGCCCTGCTGTGGAGCGAACCCCTGGCCCGCGGCTGGAACACCTACCTCAAGGCCGTGCGCAGCGAGCTGCCCACCAGCCTCAAGCTGCGTGAGCTGGGCATCTGCACCGTGGCCCTGCTGACCGGCGCCAGGTACGAGTACCACCACCATGCCCCGGACTTCCTGGGCGCCGGCGGCACGCAGGCCCAGCTCGACGCCCTCAACGCTTTCGTCAAGATCGATCCACGCGGCGTCCCGCGCGATCCCTCCTTGAGCGAACTGGAAACGCTGGTGATCCGTTATGCCGCGCAGATGACGCTGGACGTGAAGGTGAGCGACGAGGTGTTCGACGCCCTGCGCCGGCATTTCAACGAGACCCAGATCGTCGAGCTGACCAGCGCCATCGCCACCTACAACATGGTGGCGCGGTTCCTGGTGGCGCTGCAGGTCACACCGGAAAATTAGCTCCCCCCCAGGCTTCGCTCCCTTCGTTCGCTACGCCACCCCCTCAGGGGCAACGCCAGCAGCCCGGCCAAGCCGGTTCTGCGGCGTTCCGCACAACATCACGAAAGCGTCTGCGACTACATCAGTCGGGTTTGATGTCGTTGTCCTTCACGACCTTGGACCAGATGTCCATCTGGCGCTCGATGAAGGCCTGCCCGGCCTGCGACGTGCCGCCCAGCACATCGATGCCCTGGCTCTCCAGCCGCTTGGCGACTTCGGGGTTCTTCATGACCTTGTTGATGGCGTCGTTCATGCGCTGCACGATGGCCGGCGGTGTCTTGGCCGGCGCCAGCACAGCCCACCAGGCGGGCGCGTCGAAGCCGGCAAAGCCGCTCTCGGCAATGGTCGGCACATCCGGCAGTTGCGGCGCGCGCTTGCTGGTGGTGACGGCCAGTGCCCGCATGCGCTTGCTGTCCACGTGCGGCTTGACCACAAACACCGAGCCGATGGCCAGCGGCACGTGGCCGGCGACAGCATCGTTCATCAGCGGGCCGCCCCCCTTGTAGGGGATGTGATTGAAATTCATGCCACCGTTCTTGCCCAGCAGGGCCATGGCGAGGTGGCCCAGGCTGCCCGAGCCGATGGAGCCGTAATTCGCGCCCTTCGCACCCTTGGCGGCCGCCACCACGTCGGCGAAGGTCTTGAACTCGGAGCCGGCGTACGTGGCCAGCACCATGGGCGAGGTGCCGAGGACGATGACGGTGCTCAGGTCCTTCTTCGAGTCGAAGGGCAGATTGGGAATCAGGCTGGGGTTGACGCCATGGGTATCGAACACCACGGCAAAGGTGTAGCCATCGGCCGGCGCCGCCGCGACCGCCGCCGCACCGATCGAGCCGGAAGCGCCCCCCTTGTTGTCCACGATCACGCTCTGCCCAAGCTCCTGCTGCAGGTACGGGGCCAGCAGGCGCGAGACCTGGTCCACCGAGCCACCGGGCGGGAACACCGCCACCAGCTTGATCGGCTGCTTGCTCGGCCAGTCCTGCGCCAGCGCGCCCTGGCATAACAGCAGGCCTGCAGCGCCGGCCAATGCCAGCAACAGGCGCAGGCAAGTTCTTTTTTGCATCATGGTGTCTCCTCGTTGTGTCGTGCAGAATCGTTCCATGGTAAGCCCAAATCCCGCAGCGTCCACCCCGCACGAACCCCAATCCGGCCTGCTGGCCGCGCCACCCTGGCAGCATGGGCAGGCCGTGGCCCTGCTGCCCCATGTGCTGCGCCTGACCGCGCCCAACCCCGGCCTGATGACCGGCCCGGGCACCAACAGCTACCTGGTCGGCGAGACGGCCACGGGCTGGACCGTGATCGACCCCGGCCCCGACGACGCGGCGCACATCGAGCGCCTGTGGCAGGCCGCCGGCGGCGACATCCGCCTGATCGTCTGCACCCATTCACACGCTGACCACGCCCCGGCCGCACGGCCCTTGCAAGCCCTGTGCGCGCAGCGTGGTGGCAGCAGGCCACCGGTGCTGGGCCTGCCCTCGGCCCCCACCGCCAACGCCACCAGCCACTTCGTGCCCGACCGTGCGCTGGCCGATGGTGAACCGCTTACCCTGCACGCCGCGCAGAGCAAGCGGCGCCACACCCTGCAGGTCATCCACACCCCGGGCCATGCCGCCAACCACCTCTGTCTGCTGCTGGCACAGGACGGCCTGCTGTTCTCGGGCGACCACATCCTCAACGGCAGCACCACGGTGATCAACCCGCCCGACGGCAATATGACGGCCTATCTCGGCGCACTGGATGCGCTGGATGGCGCTTGCGCGGCGCTCGGCCTGGGCTACATCCTGCCGGCGCACGGCCACGTCATGGACAACGCGCGGGGAGTCATCGCCAAACTCAAGGCCCACCGGCTGGCGCGCGAAGCCAAGGTGCACGCGGCCATGCAGGCCCGGCCCCAGGGCACCCTGGACGACTGGGTGGTGCTGGCCTATGACGACGTGCCGTCCAGCATCTGGCCGCTGGCCAAGCGCTCCCTGCTGGCCCATGTCGAACGGCTGCAGTCACAAGCCGGCGGTGCGCCATGAACGAGCCCGTCCGCCTGTCCAAACGCGTGGCCGCCCTGCGGGCCTGTTCACGCAGCGAGGCCGAGCAGTACATCGAAGGCGGCTGGGTGCGGGTCGATGGCCGGGTCGTCGAGGAACCGCAGCACAGGGTGCAACACGAGCTGATCGAGATCGACCCCGCGGCCCGGCTGACGGAACTTCTGCCGGTCACGCTGCTGCTGCACAAGCCCGCCGACCAGGCCTCGCCGCAGCAACTGCTGAACGCGGCCGGCCATAGTCGCGAAGACCCCAGCGGCATCCGTCCGCTCAAACGCCACTTCCACCATCTCACCTGCGCCACCCCGCTGGAGCCCGCGGCCAGCGGCCTGCTGGTCTACACCCAGGACGGGCGCGTGGCGCGCAAGCTCGCCGATGACGGGCGGGTGATCGAAGTGGAAGTGACGGTCGAAGTCCGGGGCGAGGTCTCGGCCGCCCAGCTGGCGCTGCTCATGCGGGCCACCGACGAAGGCGGCCGGCCGCTGCCGCCGATCAAGGCCAGCCTGAACAGCAGCCAGGCGGGCCGCAGCAAATTGCGCCTGGCCATCAAGGGCATGCATGACGGCCTGATCGCCTACGTCTGCGAACGCGCCGGCCTGCAGATCCTGGCCATGAAACGCATCCGCATCGGCCGCGTGCCCATGACCCAGCTGCCCCCCGGACAGTGGCGTTACCTGCAGGCCCACGAGCGCTTCTGACGCCCTCAAACGCCTGGGCGGCGCTGCTAAACTGCCTGCGCAACAACACGACAAGGAGAGACATGGACAGCACGACACAGCGCCACGGCATCGCCGCCTACCGTCTCCGTTTCTCCGGCAGCGGTGGCGAATACTTCCGGGTCTGGATCGTCAACCTGCTGCTGTCCATCGTCACCCTGGGCCTGTACACCCCCTGGGCGCGCCGGCGCACCGCGCGTTATTTCTACGACCACACCATGATCGCCGGCAGCCCGCTGGAGTTCACCGCGCCGCTGCGCAAGATGGTGGTCAGTTTCATCCTCTTCGCCCTGCTCTACGTGACCTACAAGATCGCCGCCGAGACCGGGCAGGACACCGTGGTCTCGATCTTCATCATTGCCGTCGCCCTGCTGGCCCCCTACATCTGGGGCAGCGCCATGCGTTTCCGTCTGGCCAGCACGCGCTGGCGCGGCCTGCAGCTGCAGTTCACCGCGCGCTGGAAAGACGTCTACATCGCCAGCTGGCCGATCTTCCTGATGGCCGCGATCTGGGTCGGCATCACCTACGGGCTCGACTTGCTGTCCGCCGATGCGGCGCCCCCCGCGCGCGCGCAGAACGGCAGGCCCGGCCCGGCCTGGCCCCGGATGGACGCGCCCATGTGGGGACTGATCGCCCTCGGCCTGGCGCTCAGCGTGCTGTGCATCATCCGCGTGGAATTCAACTACAAGAGCCTGCTGGTGCTGCGCACCGGCATCGGCAAGCAGCGCGGCCGCTGGAAACCGGTCTACGGCGATTTCGTGCGCATCTGGGGTGCGACCATCGTCGTGCTCCTGGCCGGCGTGGCCCTGATCCTGGCCCTGGCCGCCGGCGCGGCCTACACCGTCCAGTCCATGTTCAGCACGGTCCGCGGTCCGGCCGTGTTCCTGCTGATCTTCTTCATCGTGATCGCCGCCTTCCTGGGCCTGGTCCTCGCCTCGGCGCCGGCCCGTGCCTACCGCGAAGCGCGCATGTTCAGGCTGATCTGGAGCAATGTGGGCCTGAGCCAGATCGCCCGCTTCAAGTGCGACCTGCGGCACTGGGCCTTTGTGCGCCTGCGCATCAAGAACATCCTGCTCACCCTGCTGACCCTGGGCTTCTATCGCCCCTACGCCCGCGTCAGCGAATACCGCATGAAGGCCGACGCGGTCACCCTGCACATCAAGGGCGGGCTGGACCAGCTGGTCGGTGAACTGGTGCGCCAGCAGGATGCGCTCGGTGATGCCCTGGCCGACATGGCCGGACTGGACATCGTGGGTTAGGGCCTGATATGACTACGGCGCCGAAACCCGTTGCCGCGCCCCTGCGGGCCAAGTGGTTCAACGGGCGCCACAGCCGCGCGCGCGAAGTGCTGATCGTGCTGGAGCCCGGCCCCCGGGGCCCGGCCCTGCACCTGCACGTGGTGGACCTGGCGCATGCCGCCTCGCGCCGCTTCGGATACGACGAGGTCGAGTGGCCGCCGCAATGGAGCGCCGGCCGCGCGCCCGAGCGCATCACCGTGGCGCTGCGCGACCATGGCAGCGTGGAGATCGACCAGCCCCAGGCCTGGCAGCAGGCCCTGGCCGCGGCCGGCAACCGCCCCGGCCTGGCCCAGCGCATGCAGACCCGCTGGCCCGTGCTGCTGGGTGTGCTGCTCGTGGCCGTGGCCGGCCTGTTGGCCTTCTACCGCTGGGGCACACCCTGGGCCGCCGCGCAACTGAGCCGCCATGTGCCGCTGGAGTGGGAACTCAGCCTGAGCCAGCAGGCCATGACCCAGGTCGACCAGGCCTGGCTCAAGCCCAGCCAGTTGCCCCCCGAGCGCCAGCAGGAACTGCGCACGCAGTTCACGGAACTGCTGAGCCGCCTGCAACCCTCGCTCAAGCGCTACCCGGCCTACACCCCGCGCTACGAACTGCACTTTCGTCGCGGCATGGGCCCCAATGCCTTCGCCCTGCCCGGCGGCACGGTCGTCATGACCGATGAGCTGGTCGCAGAGGCCGCCAAGCAGGGCCTGGGCGACGACGCGCTGCTGGGTGTGCTGGCGCACGAAATCGGCCATGTCGAACACCGCCACGGCACCCGCCTGGTGGTGGAGCAGGGTGTGCTCAACGTCGGCCTGGGCCTGGCCCTGGGCGACGTCTCCAGCCTGGTGTCCATGACCAGCACGGTGATGACCGGCCTGGCCTACCGGCGTCAGCATGAAAGCGAGTCCGACTGCTTCGCGCTGCGCCTGATGGCGCTGGCCCAACGGCCTGCCGCGCCCATGGCCGACCTGCTGCTGGGCATGTCACGCGGACGCAAGGACGCTGACACAAAGGACGGCAAGGCCAGCAGCAGCATGGTGGGCGACTGGCTCAGCACCCATCCGGCCACGCCGCGGCGCGCCGAACTGCTCAAGGCCGGGGCGGATGCTTCCTCCTGCCCGCGCTAAGACTCAGGCGTGGAACAGGCGGCCACGCGCGGCCTGCGTGATGGCCGCCACCGCCGGGTGCTTGATGCGCCGCTCGACCGAAACCGCGTAAAACTCCTCGACCAATTCCTCGCTGCGGCCGATCACCTCCACGCCGTAGTGGGCCACCGTCTCGGCCTCCAGCACGGCGGGCGACATGAAGACGCCCCGGCCCTCGCGGCCGAAGGCCGTCATCAGCGCACCATCGTCGAACTCGCCCACGATACGCGGCTGGATCTGCTGGCGCGCCAGCCAGCCGTCGAGCTGTTGTCGCACCGATGAGGCCGCGCCCTGGATCAGCATGGGCGCGCCGTGCAGGCATTGCGGAAAGCCCCCTTGCAGCCCCCCTCGCAGCGAGGGGGCGCAAAAGAAGCTCATGGGCGTGGCGCCCAGCGCGTGGTTGTAGGCCTTGACGCTGATGCGGCGGGTCAGCGGCTCGTCGGCGATCACCAGATCCAGCCGGTGCAGGGCCAGCTGCGCCAGCAGGTCGGGGAGCTTGCCCTCCACACCGATCAGGCGCACCGGCTGAGCCAGGTCCATGGCCGGCGCCAGCAGGCGGTAGGCCACCGACTTGGCCACCGAATCCGCCACCCCCACGCGAAAGTCCAGCAGGCGCGGGCCGCCCTGCGGCTGGCGCAGGGCGGCCTCCAGTTCAGCCCCCAGCGTGAAGATCTCGTCGGCATAACCCAGGGCCACGCGCCCGTCGTCGGTCAGCTCCAGTTGGCGCCCGCTTTTGCGAAACAGCTTGCGGCCCAGACGCTCTTCGAGCAATTTGATCTGCCCGGACAGGGTTTGTGGCGTAGTATGTAACTGCTCACCCGCCTTCAGGATGCCGCCCGTTCGCGCTGCCACCCAGAAATAATGCAAATGCTTGAAATTCATGGGAACTCGCTCACTTCGTTCTAATCGAAGAGATTCGTTTGAAAATTCGAATTTACCGGAATATCACCGAGGCTTACAGTGATCCGCGCGGGTGTCTTGCACCCGCTCCACCTGTCTGCAGAAAGGAAACTGCCATGCGTTTAAGCGCCAAGAGCCGGTTTGCCGTCGCCGCCATGATCGATCTCTCCCTGCGCGAGACCGGCGGCCCCGTTCCCCTGAATTCCATCGGGCTGCGGCTGCAGATCTCGCTGTCCTACCTGGAACAACTGTTCAGCAAGCTGCGCCAGCAGGGCCTGGTGGAGAGCACCCGCGGGCCGGGCGGGGGCTACACCCTGGGCCGCAACCCGCAGCAAATCAGCGTGGCCGACATCATCCGCGCCGTCGAAGGCCCACGCGCCCTGCAGTCCGAGGAAGCCTCGGACACCGGCGAGGCCGGCTGGCAGCTGACACAGGACCTGTGGAGCGGCCTGAACAGCCGCATGATGGAGCACCTGCAGTCCATCAAGCTGCAGCAGCTCTGCGAGGAGCAGCGCGCCAAGGGCGTGCAGGTGGAGGCGCGGCCGGCCAGCCGGCGCGGCATCTTCACCCGGCGCAAGGCCGAGCCCGTCAAGACCACGGCGCCGAACTCGGTGTTCGCCCTGGCCGCGGCCCTGACCGGCAAGCGCTGAAGCAGCAAAGAAAATGGGCGCTGCCGCGGCAGCGCCCATGGGCATAAGTGTGAAGTCGGCCGATAAGCCGGATTCTGTGCGCCCGCAGTCGCCTGCGGTGTGACCGCCATTAATCTGGGCCGGGGGTCGCCCCACCGGCTCGGTGCTACCTACCCGCACACTCGGGGGGCCCCGTCAACGTGTGCCTATTTGGTATTGCTGCGCGTAGAGATTGCCCGTTTCACCCACCTTGGATGCTCGTACCTCGGGCTTGCGCCCTCGGTGCGGCACCAAGGTGACTCGTCTCTGTTGCTCTGATCCTCACCTCACGGTGGAGAGGTGTTACCTCCTACGCTGCCCTGTGCAGTCCGGACGTTCCTCCAGTGCCTGGTTTCCCAGATTGCACCAGCGGC
>JAGWTL010000075.1 GCA_028869035.1 Burkholderiales bacterium
CGCGTGCCCAGGCGGTGGCCGGCGACGTTGATCACGTCGTCGGTGCGGCCGAGGATGAAGAAATAGCCGTCCTGGTCGCGGATACCCCAGTCAAAGGTGCTGTAGACCATCCTGCCGGGAATGCTCTTCCAGTAGGTGTTGACGAAACGCGCGTCGTCACGCCACACGGTCTGCATGCAGCCGGGCGGCAGCGGGCCCTCGATGGCCACCACGCCCTTCTGGTTGGCGCCCTTGAGTTCCTCACCCGTGCTCTCGTCGATCAGCTTGACGTCGTAGCCGTACATGGGCACACCCGGGCTGCCGAACTTGCTGGGCGCCTTCTCCACGCCGTTGGCGATGGTCAGGATGGGCCAGCCGGTTTCGGTCTGCCAGTAGTTGTCGATGATGGGCACGCCCAGCCCCTGGCTGATCCACTGCGCCGTGGGCTCGTCCAGCGGCTCGCCAGCGAGGTAGAGCGCCTTGAGGCTGGAGAGGTCGTGTTTCTTCAAGTAGGCGGGGTCCTGCTTCTTGAGCACACGCACTGCGGTCGGCGCCGAGAACATGCGCGTGACCTTGTACTTCTCCACCAGCTGCCACCAGATGCCGGCATCGGGCCGGATCGGCAGGCCCTCGTACATCAGCGTGGCCATGCCGGCGATCAGCGGGCCGTAGACGATGTAGCTGTGCCCCACCACCCAGCCGATGTCGCTGGTGGAGAAATAGGTCTCACCGGCCCGGCCCTCGAAGATGTACTTCATGCTGGCCGCCAGCGCTACGGCATAGCCACCTGTGTCGCGCTGCACGCCCTTCGGCTTGCCCGTGGTGCCGCTGGTGTAGAGCGTGTAGCTGATGTGGGTGGCATCCACCCACACGCAGGGCACTTGCGTGTTCAGATGCGACTCACGCAACTTGGCCCACAAGTGGTCGCGCCCTGCCGTCAACGCCATGGGGGCCAGCTGGCGGTCCGCCAGCAGCACAGCCGAGGGCTTGTGCTTCGAGAGGCGTATCGCTTCGTCCAGCAGGGGCTTGTAGGCCACCACCTTGCCGCCGCGCGAGCCCGCGTCGGCGCTGACCACCACCTTGGGCTCGGCGTCCTCGATGCGCGAGGCCAGCGAGCCCGAGGCAAAACCACCGAACACCACCGAATGGATGGCTCCGATGCGCGCGCAGGCCAGCATGGCAAAGGCCGCCTCGACCATCATGGGCATGTAGATCAGCACGCGGTCGCCCTGCTCCACCCCCAGGGCACGCAGGCTGGCCGCCATGCGCTGCACCTCGGCGTGCAACTCGGCAAAGCTGTAGGTCTTTTCCTGATCGGTCTCGGTGCTCACGTAGATCAGCGCGGCCTGGTCGGCGCGGTCTTTCAGGTGCCGGTCCACCGCGTTGTGGCACAGGTTGGTGGTGCCGCCCACGTACCAGCGCGCAAAAGGCGGCTGGCTGTCGTCGCAGATCTGCTGGGGGGCCTGCTGCCAGTCGATCAACTGGGCCTGTTCGGCCCAGAAGGCCTCACGGTCGGTGATGGAACGGCGGTGGAACGCGGCGTAAGAACTCATCCAGGCTCTCCTCGGTTTATCTGTCTTGGAACTGAATTTATAATTATGGACATGCATCTTTCGGCAAACTGACGCTATGGGCGCATCTCTTGCCCCCAAAATGATTCAAGTCAAGCTTTCCGTCTTGTAGGCCGCCACCAGGGACGCGGCGGCCAGCGTCGCCAGAGCCACAGCACCAGCAGGCCGAACAGGGTGTAGGCCAGCACGAAGACCCAGGGCGGCAAGTCGTAGTACAGCAGGCGCTGCACCCAGTCTTCGATGAAGCTGCGCTCGTAACCAGCCAGCCGCGCCTGGCGGCGCAAATGGTTTTCCAGCTGGGTCAGGGGGCAGGTCGCGCCCAGCCAGGCCTGCAGCACCACGAAGGCAATGGCCCCCAGATGAGCCCAGCGGAACAGCGGTGCCCTCACCCAGCGCCAGCCCAGGGCGCCGCCCAGCAGCACCGCCAAGGCCCCGCCCAGCACGAAAGCCACCACTGCGGCATGCAGGGTGAGCACCGCGTCGGCCAGCAAACGCCAGAGCTGCAGGGTGTCCATGATGGCCGCATGATAGGGCCGCATGCGGCGCGGCCGCCAGCCGGTTTCCCCTACACTCCCTGGCATGCTGCACAGCCCCATCAAACACTGCAAGAACTGCGGCGTGGCCGTGGTCTACCGCATCCCCGACGATGGCGACACGCGCGAACGCGCCGTCTGCCCCGCCTGCAGCACCATCCACTACGAAAACCCGCTCAATGTGGTGGGCACCGTGCCCCATTGGGGCGACAAGGTGCTGCTGTGCAAGCGCAATATCGAGCCGCGCAAGGGCAAATGGACCCTGCCCGCAGGCTTCCTGGAACTGGGCGAAAGCACGGCCCAGGGGGCGGCCCGCGAGACCGATGAAGAAGCCGGCGCGCAGATCGAGATGGAAGGCCTGTTCACCATCATCAGCGTGGCGCGCGTGGGCCAGGTGCACCTGTTCTACCGCGCCAAATTGCTGAGCGACCAGTTCGTCCCCGGCCAGGAAACCATGGAAGCGCAGCTCTATGCCGAGCACGAGATCCCCTGGGACGAGATCGCCTTTCGCACCGTCAAGGAAACGCTGGAGCGCTACTTTGCCGACCGCAAGGCCGGCCGCTACCAGGTGCACGACGTGGATCTGGTCTGAGCCCCTGCCCTCCGGCCGGCGGCGACATAAACCCTTACATCTGCCCGTTTTTCCGGCTTTCAGAAGCCCGGAAATGGGAGTACATTGACTTGCAGCATGCGAAAAGCGTGGGCTACTTCACGCCCCATGCTGCGCCACCCAAAGACCAGAGACATGAAACGGCAAGAGCATTTTTGGAATGTCGACCTACGGGAAGTCTTCAGGGAATGGCTCTCCCAGCTCTGGACTTTTTTCCTGACTTTGCTGACTTTCATCGGCATCGGCCTGCCCGTGCTGATCTCCATCTTCGTGCTGTGGTATCTTGCGGGCTTCCCACGCATCTCCTGGTAACCACCTGAGGCGGTGGCGCCCTGACACTTCCACGGCGGCCCGCGCCTTGTCCGTGCAAAAGCGCCCCAAGTGAAAAACGAGTCTGACTTCCTGCACGCCACGCAGGACCTCCCCACCGGCCCCGCCATCGTCCACCTGCCCCTTTACCGCGCCGGCTCGCGCGTGGGCTACCAGGGCCGCGAATACACCGTGGGCCACGTCGTCGTCACCCGCAGCCAGTTGCTGGTCTACCTGCAGGAACTGGGCAGCTCGGTGGACGCCGACAAGCTGCAAGTCACCCCTACCCGCATGGTCCTGCAGCGCAGCTGAGAACGACGGGCAAGGCACGCTCCAAAAAGAAGCCTGAGGAGTTGGCCAGCCCGGAGGGGATCGAACCCCCGACCCACAGCTTAGAAGGCTGTTGCTCTATCCAACTGAGCTACGGGCTGACGAGAATGAAACAGGTGGCGGATCATACCGCCCGGCCCCGCAAAACACCGCGCAGGGACAAAACGGGGGCAGGGCCTCGGCCACGCCGGTCACGCCGCAGCTCAGCTTGAAGCGCGCCGAATTGGCAATGGCCAGCGGCCGCGCCGTCATGATCGGGGCTTCCTTGTGCCGCATGCCGATCTTGCGCAGATCGGGCTCGTCGGAGTGGCGCTCGCTCATCACCAGCGCGATCACGCTCGAATGAGCCCGCGCATGATGGGCTAGGCCCTGAGCGTCAGCGCCAGCACCGTCATGCGGCATTGGCAAACGCACGGCCTGAAGCCGCACGTCGTTGGAGGCTTCAAGCTCTCGCGCGAGCCGCAGTTCGTGCAGCCGTTCGAGGATCTGGACCAGAAGCGCGCGCGACATTCTGCAAAGGTCATTCGTGCCAATCGCCACTTGAGTTCCAGACAGAATGAAACACTACACTGTTGAAACCTTCATGAGTCATGGTGAGCGCCTCACATCCGTTCAGGCTGAACGGCAAGTTGTCATGCATAAAGAAAACATCGACAGGTGCAGCACAGCACCCCCTGTCCATCCAGTATCCGATCATCGGCCAGCATCTGGCGCGCAGCACGCCTGGCCGGCCCTGCGCACCGCCGGCACGCAAGCGACGCGCCGGCTCAGGCACATCCCGACTCTTCTTCTGGAGGTCTCTCATGGCTGAGCTGCTCGACAACCCCATGGGCCTGTGCGGCTTCGAGTTCGTGGAATTCGCCTCACCCGCCCCTGACACCCTGGAGCCCCTGTTCGAGAAAATGGGCTTCTCGCTGGTGGCGCGCCACCGCAGCAAGGACGTGCTGCTCTACCGCCAGGGTCACATCAACTTCATCGTGAACCGCGAGCCCAAGAGCCTGGCGGGTTACTTCGCGGCCGAGCACGGGCCCAGCGCCTGCGCCATGGCCTTCCGCGTGCGCGACTCCCACCAAGCCTACGCCCGCGCGCTGGAGCTGGGCGCGCAGCCCGTGGACGTGCCCACGGGCCCCATGGAGCTGCGCCTGCCGGCGATCAAGGGCATCGGCGGGGCGCCGCTGTACCTGATCGACCGGTATGAAGACGGCAGGAGCATCTACGACATCGACTTCGAGTTCATCGAGGGCGTGGACCGGCACCCGCGTGGTCACGGCCTGAAGATCATCGACCACCTCACGCACAACGTGTACCGCGGACGCATGAGCTTCTGGAGCCAGTTCTACGAGCGGCTGTTCAACTTCCGCGAGATCCGTTACTTCGACATCCAGGGCGAGTACACCGGTCTGAGCAGCCGCGCCATGACGGCGCCCGACGGGCAGATCCGCATCCCGCTCAACGAGGAGTCGGGCAAGGGCGGCAGCGGGCAGATCGAGGAGTTCCTGATGCAGTTCAACGGCGAAGGCATCCAGCACATCGCCCTGCTCAGCGACGACCTGATCGCCACCGTGGACGCGTTGCAGATGGCCGGCGTGCCGCTGATGGCCGCGCCTAACGATATCTATTACGAGATGCTGGCCGAGCGCCTGCCCGGCCACGGCGAACCCGTGCCCGAGCTGCAGGCGCGCGGCATCCTGCTGGATGGCAGCACCGGCGCCGGGCCGTCCCAAGCCGGTGGCCCCTCTCAGGGGGCAAACGCCGAAGGCGCCTCGGGGGAAGCCCGTCCCACAGACGGCAAGCCCCGTCTGCTGCTGCAGATCTTCAGCCAGACGCTGCTGGGCCCGGTGTTTTTCGAATTCATCCAGCGCAAGGCCGACGAGGGCTTTGGCGAGGGCAACTTCAAGGCCCTGTTCGAGAGCCTGGAGCGCGACCAGATCCGCCGCGGCGCGCTGAAAGTGGGGGACTGAACCCGGCTCAGACCGCCACCATGGCGCGATTACGTCCCTGGTGCTTGGCCAGGTAGAGGGCCACGTCGGCCTCCTTGAGCAGGGCTTCGGCGTCGGCCCCATGGCGCGGCGTGGCCGAAGCCACGCCCAGGCTGATGGTGACCACGTCGCTGGCCTTCGAGTGGGCGTGGGGCATGGCCACGGCCTCGACGGCGGCGCGGATCCTTTCCGCGAAGGCGCGCGCCTCCCGGGCGGTGGCGCCGGGCAGCACGAGCACGAACTCCTCGCCGCCGTAACGCGCGACCAGCTCGCCGGCGCGGCGCGCCTCGGCCGCCAGGGTAGCGGCCACGCGGCGCAGGCAATCATCGCCGGCCGGGTGGCCGTAGTGGTCGTTGTAGGACTTGAACTCGTCGATGTCGATCAGCACCAGGGCCAGCGGCAGGGACAGACGTGCGGCGCGCTGCCACTCGATCTCCCAGACTTCGTCGAAACGCCGACGGTTGGCCAGGCTGGTGAGTGCGTCGGTGCTGCTGAGCGCTGCGAGCTGGTGGTTGGCAGCCTCCAATTCGGCGGTACGCTGGCGCACGCTGACTTCGAGCTGTTCGTTGGCGGTTTCAATGGTCTTCTGCAGGCGGGCCTGTTCGACCACTTCGCTGCTCAGGCGGCGCGAAAACATGAGGCCCACCCAGATCAGCAGGCCCAACGCACCCACGCGCAGGGCGTAGGCGGCGGTGCGCATCAGCGCCAGGCGGCGCGCCTTGCCGGCCAGTTCCTCGGTGAGTGCCGTGATGACGGACTCGGTGGTGATCTCGTAGATCTTCTTGGCCAGCACGTAGTCTTCCTCGAAGAGCACGGCGCGCGCACGCAGCCAGTTGCCGGCGCGCATGTGGCGCAGGCAGCGGGCCTCGATGGTGCGCAGGCCCTTTTGCAGATCGTGCAGCACCGAGATGTCGCCCGAGAGATTGAGCTCCCGGCTGAGCTCGGCCACGGCGCTGACGGTGGCCATGAGGTTTTCGTTGACGCTGTCGTAGCGGCTCACGCGCATGATCTTCTGCTCCAGCACGGCGCCGCTGAGCAGGCTGGTGAGCTCCTGCTCCAGGCGTACGATGCGCTCCAGCCGGGTGTTGATGCCCAGATGGCGCACGTGCATGTCTTCGTTGCGCACGTCCACATAGGCCCCCAGCACAAAGGTCAGGACCAGGATGGCCACCGCGATGTAAGTGCTGCCCAGGTACCTCATGTTCGACTTGTTGGCGAGTCCAGGGGAGAGCCTCCCGAAAGGCGCAGAGACTATTCTGCAGGGCCGAAGGGCCGCAGTACAGCCCCCAGGCCAACTCCGCAAAGATTTATCGGAACAATTCCCCAATACCGGCTACAATCCGACAGCCGATGCAACTTGCTTACCTTTGCATCAGCTGTTGTCTGACTTGGTTCGCGGCACCTACAAGCCGTCCACCTCACCTTCTGGCCGCGCTCACCGGCCCCGGTCGTCAAACTCCCCCTTCAGCGGCGAGCCCTATCCCCGGTCTGTATTTCCTTCCCTGGACCGGACACCCGAAGCGGCGTGTGCCGCAACGTCGAGCCCCAGGGCTGACGGTTTTTCCTGTTTCCTGCGACGCGTACCGATATGCGCGCCCTTAGTTTTGATGAATACCACCCTAGAAAAAGCATTCTCGGTGGGCAAGTACCTTGTCTCACCCCTGACCCGAGCTACCGACTCGGGCAAGTACACGGCTTCCGTGTCCATCCGCAGCGGCAGCGGCCGCGGCACCTCCGACCGTGTGTACCGTTTCGTCCCCGAATTCGCCACCCGCGAAAGCGCCCTTCAGTACGCCGTGGCCGAAGGCCACAGCTGGCTGCAACAGCGCCAGGCCTGCGCTGCCTGACCCACTACACTGTCACTTACCCACGAGGAGCACCCCATGGCCAAGGAAGAACTGATTGAAATGGAAGGCAAGGTCGAGGAAGTGCTGCCCGATTCGCGCTTTCGCGTGACGCTGGACAACGGCCACAGCCTGATCGCCTACACCGGCGGCAAGATGCGCAAGCATCACATCCGCATCCTGGCTGGCGACAAGGTGTCGCTCGAGCTTTCGCCCTACGACCTGGGCAAGGGCCGCATCACCTTCCGCCATCTCGCCCCGCGTAGCGGTGGCGTCCCCGCGCCCGCCAAGCGCACATTTCGTTGACCGTTCATCCGGACGGTCATTCCCCCTGCGTCACAAGTTGCATTGCGACCCACGGCGCTTTTTTTGAAAGGCTCACTCATGAGCAGCAAACTTTATGTCGGTAACCTCTCCTACTCGGTGCGGGACGACGATCTGCAACAGAAATTCGGCGAATTCGGCTCTGTCCAGTCCGCCAAGGTCATGATGGACCGCGACAGCGGCCGCTCCAAGGGCTTCGGCTTCGTGGAAATGTCCAGTCCGGCCGAAGCCGAAGCTGCGATCCGCGGCATGAACGGCCAGAACGTGGACGGCCGCGACATGGTCGTGAACGTCGCCCGCCCGATGGAACCCCGCACCGGTGGTGGCGGCGGCTTCGGCGGCGGTGGCCGTCGTGAAGGCGGCGGCGGCGGTTACGGTGGTGGCGCCGGCGGTGGCCGCAACCGTTACTGAAGTCTTCCCGCTTCGGCTCAAAAAAACCGGCCCCTGGGCCGGTTTTTTTATGCCTGCGGCTGATGCGGGCCAGGCGGGTAAGATCAGCCCCTCGATAACGGAGAGATGGTCATGATCAGGTTCAGCGACGAACACGTGTGGGTGCGGGTGGAAGGCGATACGGGCGTGGTGGGCATCACCGTGCACGCGCAGGACACGCTCGGCGACATCGTGTTCGTGGAACTGCCGGCCCCGGGCAGGACCCTGGCCGCCAAGGACGTGGCTGGCGTGGTGGAGTCCGTCAAGGCCGCGGCCGACGTCTACACCCCGGTCAGCGGCACGGTGATCGAGGCCAACGAGGCGCTACGCGCCGACCCCGCCCTGGCCAACAGCGAACCGCTGGGCGACGGCTGGTTCTTCAAGCTCAAGCTGTCCAAACCCGCCGAACTCGACGCGCTGATGGACGAAGCGGCCTACGCCAGCTTCAGCGCCTGATCCGGGCCTGGCGGGTGGCCGGGCTGTGTTTCTTCCTGTCACCTTGCTGCCTTAAAACCGGAGCGGCCTCGGCCCATCGACCGGCTTTTCTTCCACCGCCCCGTCACCGCAAGATCACGGCCAGAGACGACTCCACCATGAAGGACGAAAACCGCTCCTCCAACCCCGGCATCCACGCCCTTTCCGGCACAGCGCACGCCGCTGCGCGACGACCCGGGTGGCGCGGTCAGTGCGAGCACACCCCTGCTGAGTTTCAAAAACGTGCCGCTTTCGATGGTCGACACCATCCTCGACGCCGGCGGGCTGCACGGCCAACTATCCCAGCAGCGGCGACACGCTCACGCCGCACGGCGCACGCTGCGACCTGAAAGCTGGACCACGGCACGCTCCGCGTGGCGAAATTCAACTCCGATGGCAGCGGCCAGTGGCTGCTTTTCATGCGCGACCAGAGAACGCTGACCAACAACAGCTACCGCGCCGTGGGCAAGAACCCGGTTGTGGATGCCTTGAGCCCGCACGCCAACAACCGCAGGGGCGACATCATCCGCGGAAGGGACGAAGGCGACTCAGTAGCCGGAGGCAGGCGGCTCCGCACGCCAGGGCCTGGGCTCGAAGCTGAACACCCGCGGATCACGCGCATCCACCGTGCCGCGGACCCAGCCCGTGAAGGGCGAGCCGTAGACCTCTACGCGCGTGAAGTTGCCCAGCACCTTCTGGCCGGCCTCGTCAAACAGCGGCTGGTTGATCTGGTGCTTGTGCGTGTCCCCGTGCACCAGCACCACCTGGCCGGCAAAAGCCTCGGTCTCCCGACGCAGCTGCGCGATGAAGTCGCGGTAGCCGGGTTTCGGCTGGCCAGCGCGGGCGGCTTCGAAGTCGGGGTTGCCCTGCACCACGATCAGCACGCCGGTCAGTTGGCGGCTGCGCGCCAGGGCAAAGGACTGCGCCAGCCAGGCCTGGTTGGCCTTGCTGCGCTCGATGAACTCGGGCACCGGACCGCTGCCTGCGCGTGTGCCGTGGTAATTATTTTCGCTGCCCGGTAGGTTCAAGCCAACGAAAAGCGCCGGGCCCTGCTCCCAGCGGACGTTCTCACGGTAGATCGCGTAGGCCGGATCACCGCTCTGGCGCTCCAGACGCAGTGGCCGCGCGCCCAGCGCGTCGTCACCGGTAAAGAAGATCTCGCGCAAGCGGGCCAGACGCTCCAGCGGGTCATAGGGACCGTTATTGGCGCGGTGGCAGTCGGTCCACTCGTTGTCACCCAGCACATAGACCAGCGGCAGGGGTGCGGCGTGGAACACGCCCAGCATGTCGAGGAAGACCTCGTCGCTGCACAAGCTGCTGCCGCTCTTGATATCGCCGGCATGCACGGCAAAGGCCAGATTGTCGCGGCCCATGGCCGCCAGCATGGCGGGCAGTTGCTCCCGCTCCACGCGGTTGTAGGGTGTATCACCGAACAGGCCGAAAGACACGGGCTGAGCGGCCGCGGCGCAACACCAGCACAGGGCCAGCAGGCAGGAGATTTGACGCAAGAGCAAGGCGGGCACCCGGGAGCCGAAACGATGGCTCGACCCTAACGCCGGCGCGTGACAGGCGCGTGACGCTAGTCTGCGCTGCGCCAGCGATGGTTGATGTAGCGCGTGGCCACGGCCTGCAAACGGCGACCCAGGGCCATGGCGGCTTCGAGCAGCAGCAGCATGAGCAGGGCCACCACGCCGCCGGCGATCAAGGCCTCCTGCGTCAGCGGCACGGTGGCGTTGTACTGGAGCAGAGTCTGCTCGCGCAGATCGTGATCGGCCCTGAAGAGCAGATGCCAGAGGCGGCCCGGCAGGTGCGTCTGCAGCGCCTTGGCCTCACCCTCGAAGCGCAGCTTGCGCTGGTACATGCGCTCGATGGCGTCACCCTCGGCCTTGAAGGCGGCGACGTTGCTCTGGCGGTGCATGGTGATCAGCGCCTCCACATTGCCGCCCGTGTGCTGGTTGGCAATGATCAGGAAGGGCTGGAAGTTGAGGGTGACTTCGCGCAGCGTGGCATCGACACGTTTGGCGTACTGGTCCGTCAGGTGGGGCAGTTGCATGCCCGCCAGCAGGCAGATGCAGGCGACAACGATCATCACATAACGCAGCAGGACCGACATGGTTTTCCTCCGGGGACGTAGTCCCGACATTAAACCAAAGCCACCCTGCCCGGAGGCGACGGAAACAAACGCTTGCAGTTTGGTCGGCGCCGACCCTTCAGCTCGTCTGGGCAACGTCGCTGGCAATGCGGCGCAGCGCGTCCTCGTACGC
>JAGWTL010000076.1 GCA_028869035.1 Burkholderiales bacterium
AGGGCACGTTCATGCGCGAGCGGCAGTCCTTGCTCACCTTGTTTACGTAGAGCTGCGAGCCGTCGATGGCTTCGTAGAGCAGTTTGGCCTTGGCGATGTTGCGCGCTTCGATGGCCGGCACGCCGCCCAGCTTCTTGAGCCACTGGAAGACCAGGCCGGCCATGTAGATGGCGTAGGTCGGCGGGGTGTTGAACATGGATTGGTTATCGGTCACGGTCTTGTAGTCGAAGGCGCTGGGGCAGGCGGGCAGGGCATGGCCCAGCAGGTCTTCGCGCACCACGACCAGGGTCAGGCCGGCCGGGCCGAGGTTTTTCTGCGCGCCGCCGAAGGCCAAACCCACGCGCGACCAGTCCGTGGGGCGCGAGGCGACCTGGGAGGAGAAATCGACCACCAGCGGAGCGTCCGAGCCCAGGGCTTTGAGGTCCGGCAGTTCGTGAAACTCGACACCGTGGATGGTCTCGTTGGAGCAGAGGTGCACGTAGCTCGCGTCGAGGCTGAGCTTCCAGCTCCTGGGGTCGGGCAACTGCGTGAAGTGATGGGCCTCATCGGTGGCGGCCACATTCGCCTTGCAATACCTGCGCGCTTCCTCGATGGACTTCTGGCTCCAGCTACCGGTCAGCACGAAATCGACCGTGCCGCCTGGTTTCAGGCCACAGAGGTTCAGCGGCACGATGGCGTTTTCCGCCAGGCCGCCGCCCTGCATGAAGAGGATGTGGAAGTTCTTCGGCACCCCGAGCAACTCGCGCAGGTCGGCCTGGGCCTGCTCGTAGATGCTGATGAACTCCTTGCCGCGGTGGCTCATCTCCATCACGCCCATGCCGCTGCCGTGCCAGTCCAGCATTTCGCCGGCGGCCTGCTGGAGCACTTCGGGCGCGATGGCGGCGGGGCCGGCGGAGAAGTTGTAGGGACGCTGCATCAGGAGGAAGTGCCCTCTGCTGCGTCGCCGGTCTCACCTTCGCCATCGCTGCCGTTGGCGTCGTTCTCCACGATGCGCTGCAGGCCGCTGAGTTTCGCGCCCTCGTCCAGGCCGATCAGGGTCACCCCCTGAGTGGCACGGCCGAGTTCGCGGATTTCGCTGACACGGGTGCGCACCAGCACGCCCTTGTCGGTGATGAGCATGATCTCGTCGTCGGTGTGCACCAGCGTGGCCGCCACGACCTTGCCGTTGCGCTCGCTCTGCTGGATGGCGATCATGCCCTTGGTACCGCGGCCATGGCGCGTGTACTCGGTGATGGAGGTTCGCTTGCCATAGCCGTTCTCGGTGGCGGTCAGCACACTCTGCTGTTCGTCTTCGGCCACCAGCATGGCGATCACGCGCTGGTTGTCTTCCAGCATCATGCCGCGCACGCCGCGCGCATTGCGGCCCATGGGGCGCACGTCGTCCTCGTCGAAGCGCACGGCCTTGCCGCCATCGCTGAACAGCATGACGTCGTGTTTGCCGTCGGTCAGCGAGGCGCCGATCAGGAAGTCACCCGGGTCCAGGTCCACGGCGATGATGCCGGCCTTGCGCGGGTTGCTGAACTCATCAAGCGCGGTCTTCTTGACCGTGCCCATGGAGGTCGCCATGAACACGTAGTGGTCGGCCGGGAAGCTTCGGTTGTCACCGGTCAGCGGCAGCACCACGTTGATCTTCTCCCCCTCTTGCAGCGGGAACATGTTGACGATGGGGCGGCCACGCGAGCCGCGCGAGCCGGCGGGCACTTCCCAGACCTTGAGCCAGTACAGGCGGCCGCGGTTGGAGAAGCACAGGATGTAGTCGTGCGTGTTGGCGATGAAAAGCTGGTCGATCCAGTCGTCTTCCTTGGTGGCCGTGGCCTGCTTGCCGCGGCCGCCGCGTTTCTGGGCCCGGTATTCGGACAGGGGCTGGCTCTTGATGTAACCGGCGTGGCTGAGCGTCACCACCATGTCGGTCGGGGTGATCAGGTCCTCGGTGGCCAGGTCCTGGGCGTTGTGCTCCACCTGGCTGCGGCGCGTGCCGACCTTGCTCTGGCCGAATTCCTGCTTGATGGCGGTGAGTTCTTCACTGACGATGACGGAGACGCGCCCGGGCTTGGCTAGGATGTCGAGTAGGTCCTCGATCTCGGCCATGACTTCCTTGTACTCGGCCACGATCTTGTCCTGCTCCAGGCCGGTCAAGCGCTGTAGGCGCATCTGCAGGATTTCCTGGGCCTGGGTGTCGGACAGGCGGTACAGGCCATCGCTGCTCATGCCGTAGTTCTTTTCCAGTCCTTCGGGGCGGTAGTCGTCGGCATTGACTACGCCGCCGTCGGCACGGGTACGGGTGAGCATCTCGCGCACCAGCTTGCTGTCCCAGGGCCTGGACATCAGTTCGGCCTTGGCCACCGGCGGGGTGGGTGCGTTGCGGATGATGGCGATGAAGTCGTCGATATTGGCCAGCGCCACGGCCAGGCCCTCGAGCACGTGGCCGCGGTCGCGCGCCTTGCGCAGGTTGAACACCGCGCGGCGGGTCACCACTTCGCGGCGGTGGTCCAGGAAGACCTCGATCAGGTCCTTCAGGTTACAAAGCTTGGGCTGGCCGTTGACCAGGGCCACCATGTTCATGCCGAAGGTGTCCTGCAGCTGCGTCTGCTTGTACAGGTTGTTGAGCACCACCTCGGGCACTTCGCCGCGCTTGAGCTCGATCACTACGCGCATGCCGGACTTGTCGGATTCGTCCTGGATGTGGCTGATGCCCTCGATCCTCTTCTCGTGCACCAGTTCGGCGATGCGTTCGAGCAGGGTCTTCTTGTTGACCTGGTAAGGCAGTTCGTCGACGATGATGGACTGGCGCTGGCCCTTGTCGATGTCCTCGAAGTGGCAGCGTGCGCGCATCACCACGCGGCCGCGGCCGGTGCGGTACCCCTCCTTGACGCCGGTCATGCCATAGATGATGCCGGCGGTGGGGAAGTCGGGCGCCGGCACGATCTCCATCAGCTCGTCGATGGAGGCTTCGGGGTTGCGCAGCAGATGAAGGCAGGCGTCGACCACCTCGTTGAGGTTGTGCGGCGGGATGTTGGTGGCCATGCCCACGGCGATGCCGCCGGAGCCGTTGACCAGCAGGTTGGGCAGGCGGCTGGGCAGCACCAGAGGTTCTTTTTCCGAGCCGTCGTAGTTGGGGCCGAAGTCGACGGTCTCCTTGTCGATGTCGCCCAGCATTTCGTGCGCGATCTTGGCCAGGCGGATTTCGGTGTAGCGCATGGCGGCGGCGTTGTCGCCGTCGACCGAGCCGAAGTTGCCCTGGCCGTCCACCAGCATATGGCGCATGGAGAAGTCCTGGGCCATGCGCACGATGGTGTCGTAGACCGACTGGTCGCCGTGCGGGTGGTATTTGCCGATGACGTCGCCGACGATACGTGCCGACTTCTTGTAGGCGCGGTTCCAGTCGTTGTTGAGTTCGTGCATCGCGTAGAGCACACGCCGATGCACCGGCTTGAGACCATCACGCGCATCGGGCAGGGCCCGGCCGACGATCACGCTCATGGCGTAGTCGAGGTAACTGCGTCGCATCTCCTCTTCGAGGCTGATGGGCAGGGTTTCCTTGGCAAATTGGGTCATGGAAGAAGTGGGCTCGGGCGTACGCAATCTGCAATTCTAAAGTGCCGGCCATGTGGCATGGCTGCAACAGACGTTCGGCAGAGCCAGCAGACATGGGGCCGAGCCGGCTTGGGTCGGTTGACCCCCCGTTTTGATATGGCACAATGCGCAAGACAGTTAAGTGGCGCTCATCACCATGAATGCCTTCCATTTATCCGCCGTGCCGCTCAGGCCCCAATCCGCTAGAGGAGAACCATGAAGAAACTGAATTCCGTGGCAGCCCTGTTTGCTGCAGTCGCACTTGTGATGGCCGGTTGCGCGTCCACTCCCGAACCCGAGCCGGCGCCGAAGGCTGCTCCCGCTGCTCCGGCTCCTGCGCCGGCCCCCGCTCCCGCACCTGCTCCGGCCCCCGCTCCGGCCGCTCCCAAGGCCCCGCCGCCCCCGGCTGCCGTCAAGGTGACCTACGCCGCCGACACCTTCTTCGACTTCGACAAGGCCGTCATCAAGGCCGACGCCAAGGCCAAGCTGGATGACCTGGCCGAGAAGGTCAAGGGCATCAACCTGGAAGTGATCATCGCCGTGGGTCACACCGACTCCATCGGTACCGATGAGTACAACCAGAAGCTGTCGGTCAGGCGTGCCGAAGCCGTGAAGGCCTACCTGACCTCCAAGGGTATCGACAAGAACCGTGTCTACACCGAAGGCAAGGGCGAAAAGCAGCCCGTGGCCGACAACCGTACTGCCGAAGGCCGCGCCAAGAACCGCCGCGTGGAAATCGAAGTGGTCGGCACCCGCCCCAACAAGTGATCTTCGGATGACTTGAAACAAACCCCGCTTCGGCGGGGTTTGTTGCTTCTGGGCGCTGCATTTGTGTTCTGTCCGATAATTTGAAGCATGACGTCTACCGTGAATGCCGATCCGGCCGAACTGGCCAAGTTTTCCGAGCTGGCCCACCGCTGGTGGGACCCCGAGAGCGAATTCCGTCCCCTGCACCAGATCAACCCCTTGCGGCTGGACTGGATCGACGGCCTGGCGCCCCTGGCCGGACAGCATGTGCTGGACATCGGCTGCGGCGGCGGCATTCTGTCGGATTCGATGGCGCGCAAGGGCGCACGGGTGACCGGCATTGATCTCTCGTCCAAGGCGCTCAAGGTGGCCCAGCTGCACGCGCTGGAAGCCGCGACGCCCAACGTGAACTACCGCGAGATAAGCGCCGAGGCGCTGGCGGTCGAAAAGCCGGGCAGCTTTGACGTGGTGACCTGCATGGAGATGCTGGAGCACGTGCCCGATCCGTCTTCCGTGGTGCAGGCCTGCACCACCCTGGTCAAGCCTGGGGGGTGGGTGTTTTTCTCCACCATCAACCGCAACCCCAAGTCCTTCCTCTTCGCCATCGTCGGCGCGGAGTACCTGCTGAATCTGCTGCCGCGTGGCACGCATGAGTACGCCAAGATGATCCGTCCCAGCGAGCTCTCGCGTTACTGCCGCCAGGCCGGCCTGGAACCGGGGCCCACGCGCGGCATGGAATACAACCCGCTGACCCGACGCTACTGGCTCAGCGGCGATACCAGCGTCAACTACCTGCTGGCCACACGCAGGCCGGAACTGTGATGAAGTCTTTTGCCGGCATCGAGGCTGTCCTGTTCGATCTGGACGGCACCCTGATCGACAGCGCCCCCGACCTGGGCGCGGCTGCCGATCAGATGCGCACAGTCCGGGGCCTGCCGCCGCTGCCGCTGGAGCTTTACCGTCCCATGGCCGGGGCCGGTGCGCGCGGCATGATCGGCGTGGCCTTTGGCCTCACGCCCGAAGACCCGGGCTACAACGATCTGCGCGAGGAGTTCATGGCCAACTACGAACGCTGCATGACAGCACGCACCTGCGCCTTTGACGGCATCCCTGAACTGGTGGCGGCGCTGTTGCAGCGCGACCTGGCCTGGGGTGTGGTGACCAACAAGATCGAGCGTTTCACGCTGCCGCTCACCAGCGCCATGCCCCTGTTCGCCAGCGCGCGCGCCATCGTTGCCGGCGACACCACAAGGCATCCCAAGCCGCATCCTGCGCCCTTGTTCGAGGCGGCGCGCCGCCTGGACCTGGACCCACGGCGTTGCCTCTATGTGGGCGACGATGAGCGCGACATCGTCGCAGGTCTGGCCGCCGGCATGGCCACGGTGGCCGCCACCTATGGCTACCTGGGCCAGAAGGGCGATGTGGCCAGCTGGGGGGCCCATGCCACGATCAATTCCCCGGCCGAACTCTTGCAATTGCTCGAACAGGACTAAAATAGGAGCCTTGGGGCTGCATTGGTTTCGACGTGGGTTCGGACGCGATGTGGTGCATGTCGAGCTGAATGTGCTCGTAAAACTGATTCAAAAAACCTAACTGCAAACGACGAACGTTTCGCACTCGCTGCTTAATTGCCAGTGAGCTTTACAACAGCAGGCCGATGGGCTGGGCAAGGGGGCGCAAGCCTCCCGGCTGTAAAGATAATTTCATCGGCTGGTCCGGGGCTGGGTACCTTAGCAGCGGACGAGAAAATAGGGTGCTGGCGGCTGGCATAGCGTGCGACTGCGCGATGCCAGTGGCGAGATCCAAATCAGACCGCTAAACATGTAGATCTGCTCGAACAAGGCTTGCGGACGGGGGTTCAAATCCCCCCAGCTCCACCATAATGTGAAATCCCAACCCTTATCCGGTTGGGATTTTTTTTGCCCGTTCCCCCTGTGTTGGCGCGGTTTCTGGCCGTGTCCTCTTGAGCATGGCCCTCTCCGGAAGTCGCCGTTCCCGGCGCACTTTCCGCCGTTTTTCTCTCTCTGTTCTCTGCTTGTTCCTTGTGGCGCAGCTCGCCCAGGTACGTCCGGTTGTTGAGCGGCTTGTAGATCAGCCCCTTGTCGATCGGCTTGCCCTCGCGGGTCTTGCCGTCCTGCGTAGTCCATGCCTTGGAGGTCATGTCGTCCAGCTTCAGCTCCTTGAACAGCATCGTGCCGGAGCCCAGTTCAACGAAGCGCTGGAAGATGTGCCGGATGAGCTTGGCCTCGCGTTCGTTAGGCACCAGTCGGCGGTTCTCGACGTCGTACCCGAGGGGAGGCACGCCGCCCATCCACATGCCCTTGCGCTTGCTGGCGGCGATCTTGTCGCGGATGCGCTCGCCGGTGACCGTGGCGATGGACGCGAAGCTGCTGTTCTACAAGGCGGTGTTCAAAGAACGGCTCGGTTCAACGCGGGTGCCAGGGCCGATCGCAACCGATCCACGATGGCAGGCAAGGGCTCGGGGAGCAGCTCGTTCTTCTTGAGAAACGCCAGCCACAACGACTGCCGCGAGGAATCGTGTGCAAACTCGTCCGTCAGCCCAATCGGCACAGCATCGGGCACGGACATGCCGCGCCGCTCGAAGGTGGCTTTGATCGCTTGGGCCAGCAAATCGGTGTCCAGGGTTTCTCGTTCCAGCAGCACCGACAGGTCGAAGTAGTCCTTCAGGCGGCTGTTGGTCATGCCCAGCAGGGCGATGGCGTGGAGCTTTTCCGCGATGACCGTGTACGTCGGGTAGGCCCGCAACTTGGGCGCGGGCAGATCGTCCAGCAGGACCGGATAGACCGAATCCACCGGCGCCGGTGTGACGGCATCGCCGAAGCCGACATCGATCTGCGTCTTGCAGCGGGCCTTGGCCAGTTCGCCCGCGATGATCACGCGGACGCCGCCGTAGCCGGCTTCCTTGCGGATCTCCTCGACCGTGACCGAGGCCGGGTCGAATGCAATGCCGTCGTCAACAGCCACGGCGGCGATGTCACGGAAGGTTTCGGCCACCGAATCCAAATCGCTCGCGCCGAAGCCGAGCAGATCGGCGTCGCGCGTGGCCCGGTGCGGCATGTCGTACCAGAGCGTGAACAGCAGCGCGCCCTTGAGCAGAAAACGATCGGCGTGCCGCGATTGGGTCAGGCGGTAAAGGATGCGTTCCAGCGCAAAGCGCACCAGCACCTGGTTGAAATCGACACCCTGCGCTTTGGCAACGTTGAGCAGGCGTGCACGGACCGACGCGGCGACGTTGGGATTGGCGGGGTTCATCCGATGCTCTCCAGGTAAGGCCGCATCACGTTGGCCACGCGACAGACCTTGGCGAAGCGCCAGATGTCATCGACCGATACCCTGTTGCGGGCCCGGGCGTCCTTCAGTGCCTCCAGCGCCACGTCCAGGCCGATCTTGTTTCGATGCTTGAAGCAGTCCGCCACGGTCTTGGCCACGCCGTACACCCGGAGCTTGACGCCATCGCGTTCAACTTCCTCGACGCCCGCCGTGTAGGCTTCGCCCGTGAACTGCACCATCTTGATCGGCGGATAGTCGAACCGTGGGGCATGGCTGCCGCGCGGCATGGCGATCCAGACTTGGCGCGGCAGTTGGGTGGTCAGCTCGTGGAACTGCAGCGCCGTGAGAAGGCAGAACACGGCTTGCGGCACCTTGGTGGCGACGGTCACGAGACTCTCGTGTTCGGACCCCTGGGACTCCGGCAGGCGGTACAGGCCACGCCCAACCTTCTCCAGCAGACCAGCGGCGGTCAGACGCGTCAGGACGACCCGTGGCGCATCGATGGCGTCCAGATCGCTGGGGCGCAGCAGTCCCTTCTGACCGGCCAGACCGAGGACGCGCTGGGTGTGGGTGTCGGGAAGCATGGCTGGAGTATGTTCCTTTTATTCGTCGAACGCAATAATTGGACGAAATATAGGAATGCCATCAGCGATGGCAGCCGGGTGAGACGCCCGACGCCGGGAGCTGTCGTCTGACCCGGTCATAGCAGAGAGGCGATGGGCGGGATGCGCGCGACACAGCGCGCGTCAAACAGATTGCGGACGCGGGTTCGATTGAGAAATAAGGAATCGAACTGGCGATGGTCCTGGCGGTGGGGGACGACGTCGTGACAATGCCGGTCTGCTACGATTCACCCCATTCAGGTGGCTGAAACGTTTTCGAAGAGAACCGAGTCATAGCCAACGTGTTGGTCATTGATCAGGCTCCGATGAAGGTCGACAGCGTCGAGTATGAATCGATTCGATTTATGCCAATCTCAGACGCAGAGGTCGCACGTATCCGCGTCGCTGCTGAGTGGTATCTGGCCCAGACAAATTTATTGATCGAAGCTGAACCGCAGAAGGTTCTTCAATTATTCCGAGTGCGCCCGGTAGCGAGCATCCTTGCCTTTGATCGGGAACCATTCCCTCCCTTCTTGGCTGAAGGCGCCATTAGAAAATCTAGGCGGAGACAATGAAGGCGCACGACACACAGTGGCTCAGAGATGTGCGGCCGAGATCCTCCTTTGTTGATCTGACTGGTGCTGGCGCCATGGCGGGGGTACAAATGGGGGTGCAAAGATTTTTTTGAATTGGGAAGGTCTTTTTAAAACAATGCACTACGACGATGATTCAGTAGACCCCAGCCCAACTACAAACCCCGGCCGGGAACGGCCGGGGTTTTTCTTGTCCTGACCGGGCGTTGCTCAGCGCAACTCGCCCGAGCGGCTGTCCAGCGGGGCGACGAAAGAGTCGTGTTTCCACGTCGTGGACAGCTGGCTCTCGTAGGCTTCGTGGCTGTGCGGGTCGGCCGTGAAGAGGGCGTCCAGGCGGGCGAATTCGCTGGCGGTCGGCTGGTTGCCGCGCTGGCGCGAGAGCGCGGCCTTGAGGTTGGCGCGGGTCTGGTTGAACTCGGTTTCGGTACGCACGCGTTCCAGTTCTTCCCTGAGCACAGCCTGTTCGCCCAGGAAGGCAGCGCGGATGGTGCTGAGGCTGGGCAGGTGTTCGGGATCGACCACCCAGTAACGGATATTGCACTGCGAGAGCAGGGTGTGCTTGAGGGTCTGGTTGCTCAGTGACAGGCCCTGCGGGCCCGGCACGTCAACGCAGCCGACCACCTGGCCTTCGGCATTGCAGATGGTGAAGGTGCAGTACACACCACTGAGGATCTGGAACCAGTGCTGGCCTTCCTCGCGGACCTGCGGCATGGTGAAGCGCGTCACCGGCAGCTTGACCATGACGTGATGGTCCTGGAAGGCGCGCAGCATCCAGCGCCAGACCAGCCGCTCCCGGCTGTTCACCAAGGCGCGTACCGTCAGCGGCCATTTGCGCGGGATGCGTCGCTTGGCCAGATCCTTTTTTTTCAGGTGCGCGGCATAGGCGTACGCACCCAGTGCGCCGCTCGCGGCCATCAGCCCTGCGACTATCATCCACCCTGTGTACCCGTTCATATGCAGCGGTATCGTTGTTTATGAAAAGTGTAAGGTCTACAGCCCCTATCCTGAACCAGTTAAGCGAAGTTGGAGCACGTTGGAGGGGCTTTGGGATGAACTTTTGCACGGAATCGTGCGCTGATTACAGAGTCCGGGTGCTGATTCGCTACACTTTTTGAGCCGTCCAGGCACGCCAGACGTACCCCAGAGACCTTTTCATGCAATTGCAGGATATTCTTTACGCCCAGGGTTTTGGGACCCGCCGGGTTTGTGCCGGCCTGATCCAGCAGGGCCATGTGGCTGTCTACCCCGTCAACGGGGCAGGGGCCGCCGAAGTCTGTACCGACGCTGCGGCCGAGTTTGACGACGAAGGGCTGCGCTTGCGTGTGCAGGGGCTGGAATGGGCCTGCCACCGGCGTGCCTGCATCATGCTGCACAAACCGGCAGGCATCGAGTGCTCACAAAAACCCTCGGCCTGGCCCAGCGTCTACACCCTCCTGCCGGCGCCGCTGCGCCAGCGCCCAAACAAGGGCGCCGTGCAGGGGGTGCAGGCCATCGGCCGGCTCGACCAGGACACCACGGGCCTGCTGCTGCTGACCGACGATGGGCAGCTCATCCACCGCCTGGCCGCGCCGCGCCATGAGGTGCCCAAGGTCTACGAGGTCATGCTCAAGTACCCGGCCGGCGAGCGCGAACTGCAACTGCTGCTGTCCGGTGTGGTGCTGGACGACGATCCGCGGCCGGTGCGTGCTGCTGCCTGCGAACTCGCCGACCCGCAGCACCTGCGGCTGACGCTGACGGGGGGCAAGTACCACCAGGTCAAGCGCATGGTGGCGGCGGTGGGCAACCGGGT
>JAGWTL010000077.1 GCA_028869035.1 Burkholderiales bacterium
AACGAGATCTCCGCCAGGATGCTGGAGCTGCGCAAGGCCAGCGGCCCGGACAGCGTGTACTTCATCGGCTCGTCCAAGCACAGCAACGAGCAGTCCTACCTGATGCGCAAGTTCGTCAGCTTCTGGGGCACCAACAACTGCGACCACCAGGCGCGCATCTGCCACTCCACCACGGTGGCTGGCGTGGCCAACACCTGGGGTTACGGTGCGATGACCAATTCGTACAACGACATGCAGAACAGCAAGGTCGCCCTGTACATCGGCTCCAACGCCGCCGAAGCCCACCCGGTCAGCCTGCTGCACATGCTGCACGCCAAGGAGACGGGCTGCAAGATGATCGTGGTCGACCCGCGCTTCACGCGCACGGCGGCCAAGGCCGACGAGTTCGTGCGCATCCGCTCCGGCTCCGACATCCCCTTCCTCTTCGGCCTGCTGCACCACATCTTCAAGAACGGCTGGGAAGACAAGAAGTACATCAACGACCGTGTCTACGGCATGGAAGAGGTCAGGAAGGACGTGCTGGCCAAGTGGACCCCGGCCGCCGTGGAAGAGGCCTGCGGTGTGCCCGAGGCCCAGATGGCCAAGGTCGCGAAGATGCTGCACGAGAGCCGTCCGGGCACCATCGTCTGGTGCATGGGCCAGACCCAGCACACCATCGGCAACGCCATGGTGCGCGCCTCCTGCATCCTGCAGCTGGCCCTGGGCAACGTCGGCAAGTCCGGCGGCGGCACCAACATCTTCCGCGGCCACGACAACGTGCAGGGCGCGACCGACGTGGGCCCCAACCCCGATTCGCTGCCGGGCTACTACGGCATCATCGAAGGCGCCTGGAAACACTTCGCCAACGCCTGGGGCGTGGACTTCGAGTGGATCAAGAAGCAGTTCGCCTCGCCCGCCATGATGAGCAAGCCCGGCATCACCGTGTCGCGCTGGATCGACGGCGTGCTCGAGAAGAACGAGCTGATCGACCAGGACAGCAACCTGCGCGGCGTCTTCTACTGGGGCCATGCGCCCAACTCGCAGACCCGTGGTCTGGAGATGAAGCGCGCCATGGACAAGCTGGACCTGCTGGTGGTGGTGGATCCCTATCCGTCGGCCACCGCCGCCATGGCGGCCATGCCCGGCAAGCCCGAGGACCTCAACCCCAACCGTGCGGTCTACCTGCTGCCGGCGGCCACCCAGTTCGAGACCAGCGGTTCCTGCACCGCCTCCAACCGCTCCATCCAGTGGCGCGACAAGGTCATCGAGCCGCTGTGGGAGAGCCGCAGCGACCACATGATCATGCACCAGTTCGCCGAGAAGCTCGGCTTCGCCAAGGAGCTGTCCAAGAACTACAAGATGCAGAAGGTCAAGGGCATGGACGAGCCCATGCCCGAGGACATCCTGCGCGAGATCAACAAGTGCGTCTGGACCATCGGCTACACCGGCCAGAGCCCGGAGCGCCTCAAGGCCCACATGCGCCACATGGACGCCTTCGACGTGAAGACGCTCAAGTGCAAAGGCAAAGTGGTGGACAAGGAAACCGGCTACGACATGTCGGGTGACTACTTCGGCCTGCCCTGGCCCTGCTACGGCACGCCCGAACTCAAGCACCCGGGCTCGCCCAATCTGTACGACACCTCCAAGCACGTCATGGACGGCGGTGGCAACTTCCGCGCCAACTTCGGCGTGGAGCGCGAGGGCAAGAGCCTGCTGGCCGAGGACGGCTCCTATTCCAAGGGCGCCGACATCACCACGGGCTACCCGGAACTCGACCACGTGCTGCTCAAGAAACTGGGCTGGTGGGGTGAACTCACCGAGGCCGAGGCCAAGGCGGCCGAGGGCAAGAACTGGAAGACCGACCCTTCGGGCGGCATGATCCGCGTGTTCATGAAGAACCACGGCTGCCACCCCTTCGGCAACGCCAAGGCGCGCGCGGTGGTCTGGAACTTCCCCGATCCCGTGCCCCAGCACCGCGAGCCGCTGTACGGCACCAGGCCCGATCTCATGGCCAAGTACCCGACGCACGACGACAAAAAGGCTTTCTGGCGCCTGCCCACGTTGTACAAGACGCTGCAGGCCAAGAACATTGCCGACAAGCTGCACGAGAAGTTCCCGCTCATCATGTCTTCGGGCCGTCTGGTCGAGTACGAGGGCGGCGGCGAGGAAACCCGCTCCAACCCCTGGCTGGCCGAGCTGCAGCAGGAAGCCTTCGTGGAGATCAACCCGAAGACGGCAGCCGAGCGCGGCGTGCGCAACGGAGAGCGCGTCTGGCTGCACGGACCGACCGGCGCTAAGCTCAACGTGCAGGCCCTGGTGACGGAGCGCGTCGCGCCCGACACGGTCTGGATGCCCTTCCACTTCTCCGGACGCTGGCAGGGTGCGGACATGCTGGCCTATTACCCCAAGGGTGCGGCGCCCATCGTGCGCGGCGAAGCGGTCAACACGGCGACTACTTATGGTTATGACAGTGTGACCATGATGCAGGAAACCAAGACCACCATCTGCCAGATCGAGAAAGCATAAGGAGACACGTCATGGCACGTATGAAATTTGTCTGTGACGCCGAGCGCTGCATCGAGTGCAACGGCTGCGTCACCGCCTGCAAGAACGAAAACGAAGTCCCCTGGGGCGTGAACCGCCGCCGTGTGGTCACCCTCAACGATGGCGTGCCCGGCGAGAAATCCATCTCGGTGGCCTGCATGCACTGCAGCGACGCGCCCTGCATGGCCGTCTGTCCGGTCAACTGCTTTTACCGCACCGACGAGGGTGTGGTGCTGCACGACAAGGACATCTGCATCGGCTGCGGCTACTGCTCCTACGCCTGCCCCTTCGGCGCACCGCAGTTCCCCTCGCAGGGCACCTTCGGCGTACGCGGCAAGATGGACAAGTGCACCTTCTGCGCCGGCGGCCCCGAGGCCAATGGCAGCCAGGCCGAGTTCGAGAAATACGGGCGCAACCGCCTGGCCGAGGGCAAGCTGCCGGCCTGCGCCGAGATGTGCTCGACCAAGGCCCTGCTCGCCGGTGACGGCGACATGGTGGCCGACATCTTCCGCACCCGTGTGCTGCAACGCGGCAAGGGCGCCGAGGTCTGGGGCTGGGGCACCGCCTACGGCTCGCGCCAGGCCGGCAAACCCGCCGCACCCGCAGGAGCCAAGTCATGAAAAAAGCACTGACCATCATTTCCGCCACGCTGCTGCTGGCCGCCTGCGGCGAAGCCCAGCAGACCATCGGCGGCGCCAAGCAGGACGCAGGCGCCTATACCGGCACCGGCAAGGCCTACACCGACCCGGGCTGGAAGTCCGGTGACAAGGCCAGCTGGGAGTCCAAGCTGAAGGCGCGCGGCCAGTACGGCCAAAACGAGTACAACCGCGTCAACTGAGGACGGCCGCTCATGAAAAAAGCTCTCGCCGTGGCCATGTTCATGGCCCTGGGCTGGGCCACACCGGCCCAGGCTCAGCAGGACAAACTCAAGCTTGATACACCGCCTGCCAAGGCGGCGCCAGCCCAGGCTGGCGGTATCAAGGGTCAGAACATCTTCGACGTCAAGCCCGACGCCAGCGAGGAGCCTGGCTACGCGACGCAGACCAATGCCGAGCGCACCCAGGTGCAGCCCGGCAACAATGCGCCCATGTGGCGCCAGGTCGGCGCCGGGGTGACGGGCTACAGCAGCCTGCCGAAAGATCAGGCGCCGGAAGCCGGCAACCTGATCCAGCCCTTCGTGCAGTACCCGGGCTCCCTGCTCACCAACGCCGGTGAGGCCTGGCGCCAGGTGCGCAACCAGTGGATCATCCCCTACGGCGGCGCGCTGATCCTGATCGCGCTGGGCGCGGTGGGCATCTTCTACTGGCGCAAGGGCAGCATCCGGCTGCACGGCTCGGAAACCGGCCGCAAGATCGAACGCTTCACCGCGTTCGAGCGCTCGGCCCACTGGGCCAATGCCATCGCCTTCTGCATCCTGGCCATCTCGGGCCTGGTCATGGCCTTCGGCAAGTTCTTCCTGCACCCCGTCATCGGCGGCACCCTCTACGGCTGGCTGACCTATGTGCTGAAGAATCTGCACAACTTCGCCGGCCCGGTGTTTGCCGTCTCGCTGGTGGTGGTCTTCATCACCTTCTTGCGCGACAACCTGCCGCGCAAGGAAGACATCACCTGGCTGCTCAAGGGCGGCGGCCTGTTCTCCGGGCAGGAGGTGCCTTCGCACCGCTTCAACGCGGGTGAGAAAGTCATTTTCTGGGGCGGCGTGTTCCTGCTCGGCATCATCGTCGTGGCCTCCGGCCTGTTTCTGGACAAGCTGCTGCCTGGTTTCGTCTACGAGCGCGGCAGCATGCAGATCGCGCACATGGTCCACGCCGTGGCCACCGTGCTCATGATGGCCATGTTCATCGGCCATATCTACCTGGGCACCATCGGCATGGACGGCGCCTACAAGGCCATGAAGACCGGTTATGTCGACGAAACCTGGGCCAAGGAACACCACGAGCTCTGGTACGACGACGTCAAGGCCGGCAAGATCCCGGCCCAGCGCACCCAGCCGGCTGCGTCCGGCGCCCCCGTCAAAGCCTGACAAGAAAGAAGAGAGGCTCACATGAAATCCATCGCCCTGTTCATCACCGCCTGCGCCCTGAGCATTTCCGCCCTGGCCAAGCTGCCCGCACCGAGTGACGATGCCAAGGCCAAGGCCGCCGAGGCTGCGGCCAAGACCGCGCACGCCGGCAAGGTCGACGGCTATCTGCTGTGCAAATCGCAGGACAGGGTGGCCGCGCATTACCGCAAGTCGGGCAAGGTCGGCAAGGACGCCAAACCCGTGACGACGGCGCCCTGCACGAACCCGGGCCCCTTTGTCTATACGGCTGCCAGTCCGGCACCCGCAGCGGCGCCTGCCGCCGCCGCACCGGCTGGCGACAAGAAAAAAGCCAAGAAGTCCTGATCCGCGCAAGCGTTGAGGTCTCACGGGCCGGGCTGCAAAGCCCGGCCCGTTTTGTTGTACGCTGCCATCCATGTCCCTGCCTCATCTCACCCGGGCCCAGGCCCCGCTCACGCGCGAAGTCACGGCCATCAACGAGCACGCTGAGGCCACGCCCCTGTCCATCCCGGCGGAGCGGGCGCTGACCGTCTACGTGGACAAGCGTGAGCTGGTCACACTGATGACCCTGGGCGGTTATCCCGAGTTGCTGGTGCTGGGTTTCCTGCGCAACCAGCGCCTGGTGCGCTCGGTGGACGAGATCGAGTCCATCACCGTGGACTGGGACGTGGGCGCGGCTGCCGTCAAGACCCGCGCGGGCATTGCCAATGTGGAAGAGCGCACCGCCAAGCGCGTGGTCACCACGGGCTGCGGCCAGGGCAGCGTGTTCGGCGACATGATGGACGAGGTGGACCAGATCCAGCTGCCCCAGGCCACGCTCACCCAGGCCCAGCTCTACGGCATCGTCAACGCCATCCGCCTGCAGGAGAGCACCTACAAGTCGGCCGGCTCGGTGCACGGCTGCGCGCTGTTCCGTGGCGAGGAGATGCTGCTCTTCGTCGAGGACGTGGGCCGCCACAACGCCATCGACACCATCGCGGGGTGGATGTGGCTGCAGGATGCGGCTGTGATGGAGGGCGGGGACAAGGTGTTCTACACCACCGGGCGCTTGACCAGTGAGATGGTGATCAAGTCGGCGCAGATGGGGGTGCCGATTGTGGTTTCGCGTAGCGGGATTACGCAGATGGGGCATGCTGTTGCTGAACGCGTGGGGCTTTGTGCGATTGGGCGGGCTACTGGGCGGCATTTCTATTGCTACACGGCGGCGCAGAGGTTGGTGTTGCAGCCGGAGTTGGCTGGGCCTAAGTTGCGGGCAGCGGCTTAGCTTCTTTCTGTTCGAAGCTTCAGTGAGCAAGCCCTGCCGTTCGGCCTGAGCTTGTCGAAGGCCTTGGTGTTTTGGCTTGATTTTCTCTTGAGTGGCAAGCCGGGTCTCGCCCCGGCGGGCGAGTTACCTTTCTTTGTCTCGCCAAAGCAAGGTAACCGAAAGAAAGGCGACCCTGGTGTCTGTGACCCCGGCGATGCCGGGGCAACCTGCGGTGCTCAACTTGGCCGGGGTCTGCGCAAACTCGCTACGCTCAAACATGCGCAGCCCTTGACCCGTCCAAGTCTGCGCTCCTCGGCACAGACACAAGGGTGGGCATACCGAAAACCAAATGCAAATACAAGAAGGGCACGCTATCGCGTGCCCTTCTTGTATCGGTTGCAGGAAATTGGATGAGTAGGCGTTCAACCCGCTTTGGGCTTGCAGGGGATAGCGAAATCAACGTGGTAGTGCTCATCATGACGTACCCACGGCTTACCTTTCATGAAAGGCAGGTTCTGCTGCAAGTAAGCACCGCGTGGCGTGGCGAACAGCTTGGGGAGGTACTGCGTGTCGAAGATGACCAGTGCGATGCCCACACCTTGAGCCTTGGCAGCTTGATGCAGGTGGTACAGGTGTTCTGCGGTTGCGATGAAGTCGATGGTGTAGTCGCCGTACTTGGCGGAACTGTCGAACTCGATGTCGTAGCCGAAGCGGGTGAGGGGGCTGGTTGGCAGCGGGACGGAAACCGCAGCGGTATTGCGTACGGGGACAAAGAAGTCGATCGACAGGCCATTCTGGTGGGTGCGATGCGGCCGAAAGCGACCGCCCGAGGGCCATCCGGTCTCGCCGTACACGTAGACCGTTGAAGGATGCGCTGCATGAAGTGCGCCATACGCAGCAGTGATGACCGCGGCAACCTTGGAGTGCACGTGTGTTCTGCCGGCAGCAGCAGCGAGGCCGCTGTACGCAGTGAAGTTGGGGCCGCTCGTGGGGAGCTTGACGCTGTCTTCGATGCGCCCATTGCTGACCGTACCATAGCACTGACTCTCGCCAGCGATGGCGAACTGAGTGAGCAGAAGAAGAGACGCCAGGAGCCGTTGCATGCGTAGAGTTTGTGGGTGACGTTAGGTCCCATCATCTGGATACAACCAATCGATTACCTGCAGCCTAAACCGTTCCAGTTCCATGGCAGCCGATCCGAGGCGCTGCAAATCGCTGTCAAACGCTTCCGGTTGAAGTTCTTCTTCCAGCTCCTCGCGTTCCCCCTTTTTCGCGCTAAGCCGCGAGTTCGTTCGCAGAAGACCCCGTCTTCCTTCGATGTTGATCCAGTCGTTGTATCGCGAATGGACTAACTCGTTGCGCCTCTGTCCCAGGTTGCCCAACTCAACCATTAGATCGTGAAACGCTGCCTTGCTTGAGGGATCGGTGATTTTTCGAATATCCACGAAACGGGAGAACAACACATCTGCGGTTCTGAGTCTCTGGTTGTACGCCAGTTCATTTATTAGGATAAGAACTGCCTCGCTGTCCGTGTCGCCCAGCAACACAAGGAGTTCGGTGACAGTATTTTCAAGATGCTGGAAGCCGACGATGAATCGGCCGAGTTGGTGGTAGGCGGTGGGGTTTGACATGGGACTCAACTAAATATAGACCGCAAAAGTGCGGGCCAACATGACTGGATGATCATCATGTGCGACTCCCCTAGTGCCTGTAAGTGTTTGATTTATATCTGAAATCTTCGATGCGGCCAACAAGCTCGCCCTCGCATTTCCAGGCGTACCTCGCGGCAAGGCCTCTCCGCCAACAGCGCAGGGCGATGAATAGCCCCGTATCGCCGACAGGGCAGGAAAATCCCCTAAGCTCCCGGTCATGAACATCTCCTTCTGGCGACTCGCCTGGAAAACCCTCTGGCGTGACCTGCGCGCCGGCCAGCTGCGCCTGCTGATCCTGGCCGTGACGCTGGCTGTGGCGGCACTGACCGCCGTCGGCTTCTTCGCCGACCGGCTCAAGGGGGGCATGCAGCGCGACGCGCGCCAGTTGCTGGGCGGTGACGCGGTCATCGTCAGCGACAACCCCACGCCGGCTTCTCTGCTGGCGCTGGCCAAGCAAAGCGGGTTGCAGATCTCTGGCTCGTTGAGCTTTCCGACCATGGCCCGCGCCGACGACAAGCACGGCGGGGCCACGCGCCTGGTTTCGCTCAAGGCGGTGGAGGCGGGTTACCCGCTGCGCGGCAAGCTCACCGTCAGCACGGAAGCGGGCACGCCGGCCGCAGCCACGCGCGACATTCCCGCGCCGGGTGAGGTCTGGGCCGATCCGGCCCTGCTCGATGCGCTCGGGCTCCAGCTGGGTGACAAGCTGCTGCTGGGCGAATCCGCCCTGCGCATCACGCGCCTGATCGGCGTGGAGCCTGACCGGGGCGCCGGTTTCATCAACTTCGCGCCGCGCGCGCTGATCCACCAGGCCGATCTGGCCGCCACGCAGCTGGTGCAGCCCGCCAGCCGCGTGAGTTACCGCCTGGCCGTGGCCGGCGAGGACAGGGTGGTCAACGCCTTCGTCAAACGCGCCAACGAGGCGGTCGAGCGCGAGCAGCTGCGCGGCGTGCGCATCGAGGCCCTGCAGGGCGGCCGCCCCGAGATGGCGCAGACGCTGGAGCGCGCCGAGAAATTCCTCAACCTCGTGGCCCTGCTGGCCGCGCTGCTGAGCGCCGTGGCCGTGGGCCTGGCCGCGCGCTCTTTTGCCAACCAGCACCTGGACGACTGCGCCATGCTGCGCGTGCTGGGCCTGTCCCAGTCCACCATCGCGCGCAGCCATGCGCTGGAGTTCCTGCTCGTGGGCCTGGCCGGCGGTGTGCTGGGTGTGGCCCTGGGCTGGGCCGTGCACCACATCTTTGTGCTGCTGCTGGCCGGCCTGGTGGACACGGCGCTGCCCGCGCCGGGCCTGTGGCCCGTTGTCTTCGGCCTGGGCATGGGCCTCACGCTCATGCTGGCCTTCGGCCTGCCGCCGGTGCTGCAGCTGGCCCAGGTGCCGGCGCTGCGTGTGATCCGGCGCGACCTGGGCACGCTGCGGCCCATGTCCATCGGTGTGCTGGCGCTGGGGGTGCTGGGGTTTGCCGTCTTGCTGCTGGCTGCCAGCAGCGATATCAAGCTGGGGCTCATCACCGTGGGGGGCTTTGGCGGCGCCGTGGCGATCTTTGCCCTGGCCAGCTGGGGCGCGGTCCTGCTGCTGCGCCGTGTGGTGCGCGAGAACACCGCGCCGCGCTGGCTGGTGCTGGCCACGCGCCAGCTCTCGGCCCGGCCCATCTACGCCGTGCTGCAGGTCAGCAGCCTGGCCGTGGGCCTGCTGGCCCTGCTGCTGCTGGTGCTGCTGCGCACCGACCTGATCCGCAGCTGGCGCCAGGCCACGCCGGCCGATGCGCCCAACCGCTTTGTCATCAACATCCAGCCCGACCAGGCCGAGGCTTTCCAGCGCCAGTTGCGCGAAGCCGGCGTCAGCGGCTACGACTGGTTCCCCATGATCCGCGGCCGCCTGGTGGCCATCAACGACCGCCCCGTGCAGGCGCAGGACTACGCCGACGATCGGGCGCAGCGCCTGGTCGAGCGCGAGTTCAACCTCTCGCACAGCGCTTTGCCGCCCGGCCACAACCCCATCGTCGCCGGCCGCTGGACGGCTGAGGACGCGAAGGGCATCAGCATGGAAGAGGGCATCGCCAAGACGCTGAACCTCAAGCTCGGCGACAAGCTGCGTTTCGACATCGCCGGTCTGCAGAAGGAAAGCACCATCACCTCGCTGCGCAAGGTGGACTGGGGCTCCATGCGGGCCAACTTCTTCGCGCTCTACCCGGTGAGCCGGATGCCCGACCTGCCCGTCACCTACCTGGCCGCGTTGCGCGCGCCCGGACAGGCCGGCTTCGACAGCGCGCTGGTGCGCCAGTTTCCCAACATCACCGTGGTGGACCTCAGCGCCACGCTGGCCCAGGTGCAAGGCGTGCTGGAGCAGGTGAGCCGCGCGGTGGAGTTTCTCTTCGGTTTCACGCTGGCCGCCGGTCTGGTGGTGCTGTTTGCCGCCGTCACCGCCACGCGCGAGGAGCGCGCGCGCGAATACGCCATCATGCGCGCCGTGGGCGCGGGCAGCGGCTTGCTGCGCCAGGTACAGCGCGCCGAGCTGGCTGGTGTGGGTGCCCTGGCCGGTGCCTTGGCCGCCGTGGTCTCGGCCGTGGTGGGCTGGGCCTTGGCCCGCTACGCCTTCAGCTTTGAATGGAGCATCACCTGGTGGTTGCTGCCCGCCGGGGCTGTCAGCGGCGCGCTGCTGGCGTGGTTCGCCGGCTGGTGGGGCTTGCGCAGCGTGCTGCGCCGCCCGGTGGTGCAGACGTTGCGCCAGGCCGCTGTCTAGTTGCTATTGAATTAGTAGCAGCCATCTGCACCGATGCGGCAGGGATAATTCGGGCATGAACTCTGAAGAGAACACCAAGCCCGCCACGCCTTTCGAATGGATAGGCGGCGAGGCCAAGGTCCATGCCTTGGTCGAACGCTTTTATGACTTGATGGACTTGGAGCCGGGCTACAGGGAACTGCGCGCTGCGCATGGCAGCGAACTGACCGATGCGCGCCAGAAGCTCTTCTGGTTCCTGACCGGTTGGCTGGGCGGCCCGCAGCATTACACCGAACGTTTCGGCCATCCGCGCCTGCGTGCGCGCCACATGCCTTTCAAGATCGGCCTGGTCGAGCGCGACCAGTGGCTGGCCTGCATGGACCAGGCCATGGGGGAGGTGGG
>JAGWTL010000001.1 GCA_028869035.1 Burkholderiales bacterium
ATCACATCAAGCATGGGCATCAGTATCTGCCCCCGTGATGGCATGGACGCGAATGAGTTGGTACGCTGCGCGGATGTGGCCATGTACTGGGTCAAAGGAAATGGACGCAACGGTTACAAGGTCTTTTCCTCAGGTATGGACCAAGGCGCCACGGAGCGGCTTCAACTTGAGCGGGCCTTGCACCGTGGGCTTGAGTCCGGGGAGTTCACCGTTTTTTACCAACCCCAGATCGATCTAAGCTCAGGCGCTGTTATTGGCGTTGAATCCCTGTTGCGTTGGCGCAAGGCAGACGATCAGTTTGTTTCACCCGCCACCTTCATTCCGCTCGCAGAGGACACCGGACTGATCGTACCGATCGGCTCATGGGTATTGAAGAAGGCTTGCAGCGATGTAGTTAGGATGAGGGAGCACTTGGGGCTGGACCTCAAGGTTTCGGTCAATATCTCGCCGCGACAATTCATGAACGGTGACCTGGTGAGCTTGGCTCAATCCACGTTAAGAGAGACGGGCCTTGATGCGGCTCAACTTGAGCTGGAGATCACAGAAGGCGTCCTCATGGATGACCGTAGTGGTGTAGCGACGACTTTGCGCGAGTTGACTTCAATGGGCGTATCCATCGCCGTAGACGACTTCGGCACGGGTTATTCCAGCCTGAGTTATTTGAAGCGGTTCCCGATCAGCAAGATCAAGATTGATCAATCGTTTGTGCGCGATATCACGACCGACTCAGGCGATGCAGCCCTGACGGCGGCCATCATCGCGATGGGACACAGTCTCCATATCCCCGTAATTGCCGAGGGCATTGAAACCGTGGAGCAGATGGACTTTCTCGTGGCGAACCGCTGCGACGAAGGTCAAGGCTACTTTTGGGGACGCCCCATGTCTTTCGAGGCATTGATGCATTGGTTTTCCGTTAACTACAGTAAGCGCTCAGTAATGCCTGGCTGACAATCTCATCTCGGCAAGGAGCATTTGCGACGCTCGATGGATGGCTGCACACGGTCAGTAATGAACTGAAAGAAGGCCCGCGCTCATCTTCGCAAGCGAGACGACACGGTCTTTCCGCCGTGTCGTGTACTTCCCAAGCTGATTGGGGACCATCGGATCTGTCTCGACCCGACCGAAGTGATTGCCTGCTTTCATGGCCCGTCCAGTGTAGTTGAACTCCGTCCATTTTCTGCAGTAAGAAGCTCGGCTACTCAGGCGGGTTTGCTCCGGTCAGACCGGTTTGTAGCATCCGGGCCCCGCGTCCTTACAGACCCGGGGTCTGCGGGTATCCACTTGCTGGCTATTTCAGCGGGATCACGCATAATGGGACCCGCTGCTGTAAATCGGTGGTATTAAATTGCGGTGATTCGTCGGTTTTGCGTCTTCTTCAAGTCTTCAGTGCTTTGTTGCTCGCGGCTATCGGACTCCATCGCCTTACCTGAGTCTTTTTGAGGAGTCCCTTCATGGGCAACAAACTTTACGTGGGCAACCTGCCCTATTCCTTCCGTGACGAAGACCTGCAGCGCGCCTTTTCCGCGTTCGGCAGCGTCGGCAGCGCCAAGGTCATGATGGAGCGCGACACCGGCCGTTCCAAGGGTTTCGGTTTTGTGGAAATGGGCAGCGATGCTGAAGCACAAGCCGCAATTGCCGCCCTGCACGGCCAGCAACAAGGCGGCCGCGCCCTGGTGGTCAATGAAGCCCGCCCGATGGAAGCCCGCCCGCCCCGTAGCGGTGGTGGTGGTTACGGCGGTGGCGGTGGCGGCTACGGTGGTGGTGGCGGCGGTGGTGGTTACGGCGGCGGCCGTCGCGAAGGCGGTGGTGGTGGTGGTTACGGCGGTGGCCGTAGCAGCTACTGATCCCGTTCTACGCTGACCAAAAAGGGCCTTCGGGCCCTTTTTTCATGGTTTTTCCTAGGCCGGAGCACCTTGTCTGAACAGGATTTCTGTGTCAATAATTAAAAAGTGGCGGCTGGGAGGCCTGTCACAGGATTGCGATGATCTGCCGAATTCGCATCGTCGACACGAATGGATTGCGTTTCTGGGACCCCATCGCTTGTTTTAGGCTTTTCAGGAGTCCCTGCATGGGCAATAAACTTTACGTCGGCAATCTGGCCTATTCCGTCCGTGACAGCGACCTGGAACAGGCCTTCAGCCAGTTCGGCAGCGTCAGCAGCGCCAAGGTCATGATGGAGCGCGACACCGGCCGTTCCAAGGGTTTCGGTTTCGTCGAAATGGGCAGTGATGCGGAAGCCCAGGCCGCCATCAACGGCATGAACGGCCAGCCGCTGAGCGGGCGCAGCATCGTCGTCAACGAAGCCCGGCCCATGGAGCCTCGCGCCCCCCGCAGCGGGGGTTACGGCGGGGGGGGTGGGGGTTACGGCGGCGGCCGCCGTGAAGGCGGTGACGCAGGCGGCGGGGGCGAGGGCGGTTTCCGCAGCCCCTATGGCAATCCGCGCGGCGGCAGTGGGGGCGGCGGTCGCCGTGGTTACTGATCTCCAGACCGCATCAAGCAAAGGCCCCACCATCGGGGTCTTTTTCTTTGACTTCAGCGGGACGGCGCGCGATGCTTGCGCGGTCGCCCGGCCAGCAGGCGGTCAAACAAGGCATTGGGCAAAAGGCGCAGCAGCTTGGCGGCCACTCCCATTTGCCAGGGTATGACACGGTAGCTGACACCGGCCTCGATCGCCCGCAGGGCGCGCTCGGCAAACGCGGGGGGCGACGTGAGAAAGGGCATGGCGTAGCGGTTCTGCCGCGTCAACGGGGTATCGATATACCCCGGGCAAAGCGTGACCACACGCACGCCGCTGCCGCGCAGTTCGCCGCGCAGGCTCTCGCAATAGCTGATGACGCCGGCCTTGCTGGCGCAATAAGCACCGTGGCCGGGCAGGCCGCGGATACCGGCCACGCTGGCGATGCCCACCAGGCGACCCGAGCCGCGCTGGCGCATGGGCACGATGAAGGGGTGGAACGTGGCGGCCAGCCCGGTGTTGTTGACGGCAAAGGTCTGGGCCATGACCGCCAGATCCTCGCGCTCGGTGGTGTCCATGCCGATGCTGATGCCGGCATTGGCCACCACCACATCGGGCAGACCCTGCTGCGTCAGGCAGGCCTGCCCTGTGGCCACGATGCTCTGGACCTCTGCCACGTCGGCGGCATAAAGTCGGTAACGCGCACCCTCAAGCTGATGGGCATCGGCCCACTGCTGCATCTCCTGTACGCGGCGCGCCACGAGGGCCAGGTCGTAGCCGGCCTGGTAACAGCGCCAGGCCAGGGCCTGGCCAATGCCGCTGGAGGCGCCCGTGATGAAGACCAGCTTGCGCATCGAAGTTTTGGCGCGGCTCAGCGGTCCTGCGGCGCCTGCAGCGTGCCGCGCACCCGGCCCCGCAGTTCCACCACCTGGTCGAAATTGCTGTAGTCCATGCTCTCGGCGGTGATGTGATCGTTGCCTCGCGTCAAGGCCACCGGCTTGTGCGACTTGATGCGCTCCTCGTCCAGAAAGGCATGCAGGAATTCGCCGTTGAAGCTCACACGCGGCAAGATGGCGCCCGAGCGGTCCACCGTGGCCTCGCGCACCACCTGCGCATCGCCCATGAGCTGCACTTCGCTGGCGTCGTTGTTGGCCAGCGCGCGTTTGGCAGTCGCCACGATCAGGTGGCCAAGGCTGTTGAAGCTGCGGATACGCACCTGGTCGATTTCCAACAGATCGGTATGCGGATAATGCCGCGCCTGCTCGCCATAGACCTCGCTCTTGAGGCGCCCCCTGCTGTCGAAGGTTTTGATCGAGAAGCGCTCCATCAGGTAATCCGGATCCTTGCGCTGGGGTTGCTCCGTGGCACCTGGCGCCAGCAGCGGCGTGCTGCGCACGAGCCAGTAGGTGCCCAGCGCCAGCAGGCCCATGAGCATGAGCGGCAGGTAGATCGACAGCCTGTCCCAGGCCAGGCGCACGATGCGGATCACGGCATGAACTCCTGCAACAAACCCGCATAACGACCGCAGGCCACCAACAGCAGATCACTGAACTCGCGCGCGGCGCCGCTGCCGCCCGCCGTTTTTGTCACATGATGGGCCCGCGCCAGCACCTCGACATGCGCGTTGGGCGGTGCGCAGGCAAAGGCACAACGCTGCATCACCGGCAGGTCCGGCCAGTCGTCGCCGATGGCCGCCGCCTGCGCCCAGTCCAGCCCCAGGGCCTGGAGGGTCAGCTCGGCGGCCGGTCGTTTGTCCTCGGTGCCGTAATGCACATGCTGGATGCCCAGCGCCTGGAGGCGCACGCGCAGCGCCGGGCTGTCGCGGCCGGTGATCACGGCCGGCGTGATGCCGGCGCGCTGCAGCAGCTTGAGCCCATGACCGTCCAGGGTATTGAAGCGCTTGAGGCCTTCTCCGCTCTCCCCGATGTACAGGCCGCCGTCGGTGAGCACGCCATCGACGTCGAAAAAGGCCACGCGCACGCCCTGTGCCCGCAACAGCAGCTCGGGAGCAAAGCTCAGCACCGGATGGCGGACGTTCATATGACCTTGGCGCGCATCAGGTCGTTGCTGTTGAGCGCCCCGCACAGGCGGCCCCCCCCATCCACCACCAGCACGCTGGTGATACGACGCTGTTCCATCATCTCGGCCGCCTCCACCGCCAGCGCGTCGTGCTGGATCGTCACCGGATTGGGGTGCATGAACTGCTGCGCGCTGCCTTCGCGCACATCCACGCCTTTTTCCAGCAGGCGCCGCAGGTCGCCGTCGGTGAAGATGCCCAGCACGCGGTCTGCGCCATCGACGATGGCCGTGGCCCCCAGGCCCTTGGCGCTCATCTCGCGCATGATGACGCTGAAGCCTGCATCGGCACTGACCTTGGGCACGGCCTCGCCCTGGCGCATCACATCGCTCACATGCGTGAGCAGCTTGCGCCCGAGCGAACCACCGGGATGAGAACGGGCAAAGTCCTCGGCCTTGAAACCGCGGGCATCGAGCAGCGCCACGGCCAGGGCGTCGCCCAGGGCCAGCTGGGCCGTGGTGCTGGCGGTCGGCGCCAGATTCAGGGGACAGGCCTCTTTCTCGACGCCGGTGTCGAGCACCAGATCGGCGTGGCGGCCCAGGGTGGACTGCGGGTTGCCGGTCATGGCGATCAGGGGCACGCCCTGGCGCTTGAGCACCGGCAGGATGGCGGTCAGCTCCTCGGATTCGCCGCTGTTGGAGATGCCCAGCAGCAGGTCGGCGGCCGTGATCATGCCCAGGTCGCCATGGCTGGCTTCGGCCGGATGCACGAACATGGCCGGTGTGCCCGTGGAGGCCAGGGTAGCGGCCATCTTGCGGCCGATGTGGCCGCTCTTGCCCATGCCCATCACCACCACACGTCCGGGCACCCTGAGCACCAGGGCCACGGCTTGCGCGAAAGGCTCGCCGACACGCTGGCGCAAGCCGAGCACGGCTGCGGCTTCGATCTCGAGGGTTTCGTGGGCGAGCCGGATGGCCCGGTTCGCATCCAGCGGCGGATGCGCCTGCTTGCTTTCGCTCATGGACGGATTCTATCGGGGGTGTGCTGTCTTGCTAGTATCCTGGGTATGAGCGGCCTTGAACTGACCTTGATCTACCTGCTGGCGGCCGTGCTGGGTGTGGTCGTTTTCCGCAACCTCAAACTTCCGCCCATGCTCGGCTACCTGGCCGTGGGCGTGCTGATCGGGCCCAATGCGCTGGCGCTGGCACAGAACTCCGAGGGTATTGCCCACCTGGCCGAGTTTGGCGTGGTGTTCCTGATGTTCGCCATCGGCCTGGAGTTCAACCTGCCGCGCCTGCGCGCCATGCGTCGCCATGTCTTCGGCCTGGGTCTGCTGCAAGTGCTGTTCACCATGCTGCTGACCATGGCCGGCGCCTATGGGCTGACCCTGCTCCTGCCCGACCAGTGGTCCATCAGCTGGCAGGCTGCGCTGGCGCTTTCGGGGGTCATGGCCATGAGCAGCACGGCCATCGTGGTCAAGCTCATGGCCGACCGGCTGGAGCTGGAGTCCGAGCACGGCAAACGCGTCATGGGCATCCTGTTGTTCCAGGACCTGGCCGTGGTGCCGCTGCTGGTGCTGATCCCGGCGCTGGGCAGCCCGGCCAACGAACTGCTGGGCTCGCTCGGCCTGGCCCTGTTCAAGGCGGTGGTGCTGTTGGCGCTGCTGCTGCTGGGTGGCCAGCGCCTGATGCGCAGCTGGCTGACCCAGGTGGCGCGCCACAAGAGCAACGAGCTCTTCATGCTCAACCTGCTGCTGATCACCCTGGGCCTGGCCTGGCTGACCGAGCTGGCCGGCCTGAGTCTGGCCCTGGGCGCTTTCGTCGCCGGCATGCTGATTGCCGAGACCGAATTCAAACACCAGGTGGAGACCGACATCCGGCCCTTCCATGACGTGCTGCTGGGCCTGTTCTTCATCACGATCGGCATGATGCTGGACTGGAGCATCGTCTGGCAGCGCTGGCCCCTGGTGCTGATGCTCATGGCCTCTTCATTGCTGCTCAAGCTGGTGCTGATCACCGCGCTCACACGGCTTCTCGGCGCCACCATGGGTGTGGCGCTGCGCACCGGCCTGTACCTGACGCAAGCCGGCGAGTTCGGCTTTGTGCTGTTGTCGCTGACGCATGAGCGGGGCCTGATCGAAGCTGTCACGCTCAACCCCATCCTGGCCTCGATGGTGCTGTCCATGCTGGCCACGCCCTTCATCATCATGTACAGCAACCGCATCGTGCTGCGACTGGTGGCGAGCGAATGGCTGCAGCAGTCGCTGCAGATGACCAGCATCGCACGCCAGGCCATCGGCACCAGCGGCCACGTCATCATCTGCGGCTACGGACGCTGCGGCCAGAACCTGGCGCGCATGCTGGAGGGGGAAAAGATTCCCTATATGGCGCTGGACCTGGACCCCGACCGGGTGCGACAGGCCACAGCGGCCGGCAATGCCGTCGCCTACGGCGACGCGGCCCGCCTGCAAGCCCTGATGGCAGCCGGCCTGGGCCGCGCCAGCGCGGTGGTGATCACCTATTTGGATGTGCCCGGCGCGCTCAAGGTGCTGGCCAATGTACGAGCTCACGCCCCGAGCGTGCCCGTAATCGTGCGAACTCAGGATGACTACGCCCTGGACCGCCTGCGCGCCGCCGGCGCCACCGAGGTGGTGCCCGAATCGATCGAAGGGTCGCTGATGCTGGCCAGCCACGCCCTGGCGCTGGTCGGTGTGCCCATGCGGCGCGTGATCCGGCTGGTGCAGGACCAGCGCGATGCCCGCTACAACCTCTTGCGCGGCTATTTCCACGGTGCCGACGACAGCGCCGATGACGACGGGGCGCAGGAGCGCCTGCACAGCCTGACCTTGCCGGCGGGCGCCCGCGCCCTGGGCCAAACCCTGGGCGCGCTCTTGCCGCGGCTGACCGACACCCGCATACTCAGCCTGCGCCGGCGCAACGGCAAAAGCCTCTCTCCCGATGCCGGACTGACACTGGAAGATGGAGACACCCTCGTGCTCAGCGGGCCGGCCGAGGCACTGGCACTGGCCGAGGAACAATTGCTGCGGGGCTGAGCCGACGCGCCCACACCACGACGCCCATCAGGATCATCATGCAGGACTGGAACATCAACGACTACCTCCGCAGCCATATCCGCACCGTGCCCGACTGGCCCTCGCCGGGTGTGCAGTTCCGCGACATCACGCCCTTGCTGCAGAACCCCAAGGTCTTTCGTATCCTGATCGACGCTTTTGTCCATCGCTACATGGACCCGTCCCTGCGCCCGGATGTGGTGGCCGGGCTGGATGCACGTGGTTTCATCCTGGGCTCGGTGATCGCCTATGAGCTGGCCGTGGGTTTCGTGCCCATCCGCAAGAAAGGCAAACTGCCCTTCACCACGGTGGAGGAAACCTATGAGCTCGAATACGGCAGCGCCACGGTGGAACTGCACACCGATGCCGTCAAGCCGGGTGACCGCGTCCTGCTGGTCGACGACCTGATCGCCACCGGCGGCACCATGATGGCGGGCAAGAAACTGCTGGAGAAACTGGGTGCCCAGGTGATGGAGGGGGCCGCCATCGTCGACCTGCCCGAACTCAAGGGCTCGGCCCGCCTGCGCGAGGCCGGTCTGCCCTTGTTCACACTGCTCGATTTCGCCGGACATTGAGGCGCGCTGCGGCACCCGTGCCAGGCTTCAGATCAGGTCGCCGTACTGGGTCCGACTCAGTGGCAGACGCTCGACCTCATCCTCCATACGGGTTTCCTCGAATTCGGTCGGGGGAAACTCGGTCGGCGCAAAGTCTGCGGGCAAAGGCTTGCCCGGAGCGCCCTGCCGTTCCTTGTTGCCCGAAGCCAGTGCCTGCTTGAAGGCATTGACTTCGTCAGGACGGATGGGCTCGAAGCGACGCTTGCTCTGGCCGGGCACGGCTGGGGCCGGCGGCGCTTCGGGAAACATGTCGTTGACGATCGGCGCAGAGAGCGCCACGCCCAGCTCGCTTTCGGTGCGCGGCTTGCGCAGCACCGACGTCGAGGTCTTGGTCAGTTCATTGATACGCCAGTACACTGCGGTCACGTCGATCCTGTGACGCATGCGGGCGTTCTGGGTAATGATCTCTTCGATCTCTGCCAGCTGGCCGATATGTTCGGCCATTTCCCTGGGCAGATCCATCATGATCAGGTACTGGCTGCCACGCGAGTCGAGCGAGAGCACCTTGTACTTGTAGCTCGACGAGAGCATGCCCACACGTGCCATGGACTCACGAACCACGGCATACAGCAGTTCACGACGCTCCAGCCGGAGGGTCTTGCGATCCATGGCCTGTTCTTCATCCGGCGGCAGATGGGTCGGGCCGGCACCCTGCGCGGGGCCAGCCTTGACCATCGATTTTTTGGAGAAGAGGTTGTCCAGTCGTCCCATTTTTCATTCCGATGGCGCTGCTTGCAGAACACAGGGCAGACAGGTTTGTCTGTCCCTCGCATTTTCTTCCTAAATGCGGGAGCGTGCCTACCTGCTGACATGCCCGGCGTAAGAAATTGTTTCCGGTTCAGACCTCGCGCATCCGGCCTGTCAGTCCACACAGTACGCCGACTTCTAGGCACAGGCAACAGACCTCCTGCAAACCCACAACCCCGCGGGTCTTATTTACCGATGCAGAAACGGGAAAAGATGACACCCAACAGGTCGTCTGATGTGAACTCGCCCGTGATCTCGTTGAGCGCGTTCTGCGCGAGGCGCAGTTCCTCGGCCAACAGGTCCAACGCATGGGCCTGCGAAGCCAGATGCGCAGCCGCCATTTCGAGGTGGACCTGCACACGGCGCAAGGCCTGCACATGGCGTTCGCGGGCGATGTAGACGCCTTCGGACGCCGCCTGCCAGCCCACGGTCTCCAGCAGGCGGCGGCGCAGCAACTCCAGACCGGCGCCGGTTTTGGCCGAGAGACTCAGGCGCTCGGACGACAGTTTTGGCGCCGCGTCGGCCTTGTTCCAGACCTCGAGCACAGGCACGCGTGCCGGCAGGCGTTGCGCCAGGGTGCGCGCGATGGCCTCGTCGGCCTGGCGGTATTCGGACAGGGCGTGGCGCGTGAGATCGTGCAGGAAAAGCACGGCATCGGCGGCCTCGATCTCGGCCCAGGCACGAGCGATCCCGATGCGCTCCACTTCGTCGCTGCTTTCGCGCAGGCCGGCCGTATCGATCACGTGCAGGGGTACGCCCTCGATCTGGATGGTCTGCTGCACCTTGTCTCGTGTGGTGCCTGGAATGGCGGTCACGATGGCCAGTTCGGCCCCTGCCAGGGCGTTGAGCAGCGAGCTCTTGCCCGCATTGGGCTGGCCGGCGATGACCACCTTGATGCCTTCACGCAAGAGGCTGCCCTGGCGCGCGTGCTGCATCACGGCCGCCAGTTGCTCTTGCAGCCGGGTCAGCTGACCGTTGGCGTCGGCCTTTTTCAGGAAATCGATCTCTTCTTCCGGGAAGTCGAGCGTGGCTTCCACCAGCATGCGCAGCTGGATCAGCGCCTCGCGCAGCACGCCGATCTCCCGTGAGAACGCGCCGTCCAGCGAACGGCTGGCGCTGCGCGCTGCCGCTTCGGTGCTGGCGTCGATCAGGTCGGCGATGGCCTCGGCCTGGGTCAGGTCGATCTTGTCGTTGAGGAAGGCGCGCTCGGTGAACTCACCGGGCTGAGCCAGCCGCAGACCCGGCAGACAGGTGCGGCCGCTCGCCGGATCCACCCGCCCAGCCACTTCGAGGCAACGGGCCAGCAGAAGCTGCATCACCACCGGTCCGCCGTGCACCTGCAACTCCAGAACATCCTCGCCGGTATAGGAGTGCGGTGCCGGGAAATGAATGGCCAGGCCGTGGTCCAGCACCCCGCCCGCCGCGTCGCGCAAGGGCAGGTACGTGGCGTGGCGCGCCGGCAAGGTGCGCCCACACAGGGCCGCGACGAAAGCATCCAGGCTGCGCCCGCTCACGCGCACGATGCCCACCGCTCCGCGTCCGGGGGCGGTGGCGACGGCGACGACGGGCTCCTGTTGACGTGCCAGCATGGGCCTCTATTTTGCAGCGGCAGCTGCAAGTGAAAGGGCCGCTTACGCGGCCCTGTTCATCTGCTTACTTGAACTTCGGCAGGTTGAACTGCGGCGGAACGCCCATGCGGGTGTTGATGATCCACTGCTGGGCGATCGACAGGATGTTGTTGGTCAGCCAGTACAGCACCAGGCCGGCCGGGAAGAAGAAGAACATCACGCTGAAGATCAGGGGCATGAACCACATCATCTTGGCCTGCAGCGGGTCCGGCGGGGCCGGGTTCAAAGCCGTTTGCAGCAGGGTGGTGGCCGTCATGAGCAGGGGCAGGATGTAATAGGGATCGTTGGCCGACAGGTCCTTGATCCACAGGATCCAGGGCGCGTTGCGCATTTCCACGCTGGACAGCAGCACCCAGTAGAGGGCGATGAATACCGGGATCTGGATCATGATGGGCAGGCAGCCGCCCATGGGGTTGACCTTTTCCTCGCGGTAGACGCGCATCATTTCCTGCTGCATCTGCTGCGGCTTGTCCTTGAGGCGCTCCCGCAGCTCGGTGATGCGCGGCGTGATGGCCTTCATCTTGGCCATGCTGGCGTAGGCCTTGGCGTTGAGCCAGTAGAAGGCGACCTTCAGCAGCACCACCAGGGCCACGATGGACCAGCCCCAGTTGTGCAGCAGGCGGTGGAGCTGGTCCAGCAGCCAGTACAGGGGCTTGGCCAGGATGGTCAGCCAGCCATAGTCCTTGACCAGTTCCAGTCCGGGCGCGATGGCTTCAAGTCGCTTCTCTTCCTGCGGCCCGACGAAGAGGCGCGCCTCCACGGCCCGGCTCGTCCCCGGGGCCAGGGTCTCCAAGGGGGCAATCATGCCGACCGCGTACAAATTGCTGTCCACCTTGCGCGCGAAGATGTCGCGCTGTATGCCGTCAGCCAGCAGCCAGGCGCTGGCAAAGTAATGCTGCACCATGGCGACATAGCCATTGGTCGATTGCTTGTCGAATTCGGCCTTGCCTTTTTCGATATCGCTGAACTCGATCTTGTGGTATTTCCTGGCTTCGGTGTAGACCGCCGGGCCGGTGAAGGTGGAATAGAAGGAAGACTCGCCGGCAGGCTTGTTGCCGTCGCGCACCAGTTGCAGGTAAAGCTGCGGCGTCACCGGCGCGCCGCCCAGGTTCTGTACCTCGTGTTTGACGCCCAGGGTATAACTGCCTCGCTTGATCGTATAGGTCTTGACCAGCTTGACGCCCCCGACTTCGGGCGACTCGAACTTCAGCTGCAGTTCATCAACGCCCTCCTTGAGCACGCGTTCGCCGGGCACCAGTTTCATGACGGTCTTGTGCGTCGGCAGATTGCCGCCCGCAGCGCCGGCGATCAGGCCGGACTGGGCAAGATAGACTCGGTCCTTGCTTTCGTCGAACAGCACAACGTTGGTTTCGGGATGCTTCTGATCGTGGTGCTTCAGGAATTCGGAATGGACCAGGGAGCCCCCCTCGGTGTCGAAACCCAGCTTCAGCACATCGGTGCTCACCTCCACCCGCTCTCGGGCCACCGGGGCCTGCGTCTCGGTCTTGGCGATGCGATCACTGCCGTTGCCGGCCGGCAGCACGGGCGTAGTGGTCGGGACGGTGGCCGCAGGCGCCGAAGCGGGAGTTTGCGGCGCCGGGGCAGTCTTGACCGCGGGGCTCGGGAAGAAGGTCGCAGGTCGGCCATTGTGGATCTGCCACTGGTCCCACAGCAGGACCAGGGAAAAGCCAAAAATCACCCACAGGATGGTGCGGCGAATATCGTTCATGAAGTCTTCTTTTCAGAGGAGGAGGAGGTGAGCAGGCCGCTGAAGAATCGCGGTTTTTGTGCCGGCACGGGATCATGCCCGCCGCCACACCAGGGATGGCAGCGCAACAGACGCGTCATGGTCAGATAGCTGCCAGCCAGCGCGCCATGCTGATGCAGGGCGTCCAGCGCATAACGCGAGCAGGTCGGTTCGAAACGGCAGGCCGAGCCCAGCCAGGGGCTCAGAAAGAAACGGTAGGCCTTGACCAGGCCGATGAGCACTTTGGCGATCATGCGCCCGCCTTGCGTGGCTGCGCGGCCTTGCCGAACAACTGCTGGATCTCGGCACGGACCGCCGCATGCAGGGCGTCCGAAGCAGCGCTGCTGAACTGCCGGCGCTCAAAACCTGCACGCAGGCGCACCAGGTAGGCGGCCGCCGGCAGCACCGGCGCATGCTGCGCCGCGATACTGTAGATCTGTCGCTTGATGAGATTGCGCGTCACGGCACGGCGTGCCCAGCGCTTGGGAACCATGGCGCCGAACCAAAGCTCGTCATTGGCAAGTAAGACCCGCGGTACGGCGGGCGCGTCCGAGGTTTCCCGGACCATGCGATGCATGACGAAATGCTCGGTCCGGGCAAATGAGGCGCATGCCAGCATGGCCTGGAACTGTTCCCGGGTTTTCAGTCGCCGCGCCAGCATGGTGCGCCGTCAAGAACACTGCGCATCTACCGTACAGGACGCTGGTTGGACGATACGGTTCAGACGGCCAGGCGCTTGCGGCCCTTGGCGCGACGTGCGTTGATCACGGCGCGGCCGCCACGGGTCTTCATGCGGACCAGAAAGCCATGGGTACGCGCGCGGCGGATCTTGGAGGGCTGGTAAGTACGTTTCATCTCGAAATCCTAGTGATAAGCGATGGAGTTTTCTGTCCATGCAGGCGAGCCCTCCACAAGCTGCGGCTCGTCCCATGTCCCGTCCCGTCCGGACGTCCGTGCCGCAGTCCGCGCCCGAGAGCGCGTTCCGGGCACGTTACAGGCCTCGGGAAAACCATAAATTATCGCAAAAAATTCCAATATTGGCAAGGCCTTGGCTGTTTGAATGCGTGTTGCACATGAAGCCGGAGCCCGCTTTCTCCTCTTGTGGATAAATTCTTGATAATTTACAATTCGGCGTTCTGGTCAGCGTAACTATCCACAATAATCACAGGCATGAGTGAGGGACAAATCAACGGGCAGCCGATCGGTATCGGCCAGGAAAGTGGCCAGGGACTGTGGCAGGCCTGCGTCGATCAGCTGGCCCAGGAATTGCCTGAACAGCAGTTCAATACCTGGATCAAGCCTTTGACGGCCCAGGTGGCCGAAGATTTCTCCCGCGTCACACTTTTTGTCGTCAACCGCTTCAAACTGGACTGGGTCCGGGCCCAATACAGCAATCGCATCGCCACTCTGCTGGAAAAAGTCTATGGCCAGCCCATGCGGCTTGAGTTGGCACTCACACCCAGGGAAAATCAGGTTCGGTTAAAAGAAAGTCTCATTGAGGCCGATGTTTTGCCAGCCGAGGAATCCTATGCCGCAGGCGTGGAGCGAAACAACGCGGGCAACCGGACCCGTCTGAACACCGCCCTGACTTTTGAAACCCTGGTGGAAGGCACGGCCAACCGCATGGCCCGTGCTGCGGCCATGCACGTGGCCAGCTCGCCTGGCCAGCTTTACAACCCCCTGTTCATCTACGGCGGCGTCGGTCTGGGCAAGACCCACCTGATGCATGCCGTGGGCAACCGGCTGCTCGTCGAGCGACCCAACGCCAAGGTTCTCTACATCCATGCCGAGCAATTCGTTTCGGATGTGGTTAAGGCCTACCAGCGCAAGACTTTTGACGAGTTCAAGGACAAGTACCACTCCCTGGACCTGCTGCTGATCGACGATGTGCAATTCTTCGCCAACAAGGACCGCACCCAGGAAGAGTTTTTCAATGCCTTCGAGGCTCTGCTGGCCAAGAAGTCGCACATCGTGATGACCAGCGACACCTATCCCAAGGGCCTGCTGGACATCCACGAACGCCTGGTGTCCCGCTTCGATTCCGGCCTGACGGTGGCGATCGAGCCGCCTGAGCTGGAAATGCGGGTGGCTATCCTGATCAACAAGTCCCTGAGCGAAGGGACCGAGATGCCCGAGGAGGTGGCCTTTTTCGTTGCCAAGAACGTACGTTCCAACGTCCGTGAACTGGAAGGCGCCCTGCGCAAGATCCTGGCGTATTCACGTTTCAACCAGAAGGAAATATCCATCCAGCTGGCCCGTGACGCCCTGCGCGACCTGCTGTCCATCCAGAACCGGCAGATTTCGGTGGAAAACATCCAGAAGACCGTGGCCGACTACTACAAGATCAAGGTCGCGGACATGTACTCCAAGAAACGGCCGGCCAGCATCGCCCGCCCGCGCCAGATTGCCATGTACCTGGCCAAGGAATTGACACAGAAAAGCCTGCCCGAAATTGGCGAGCTCTTTGGTGGCCGCGACCACACGACCGTGCTGCATGCCGTACGCAAAATTTCCGGCGAACGCCAGCAATTGACAGAACTGAACCAGCAACTGCATGTGCTTGAGCAGACACTCAAGGGATAAAAGGAGCCATCACCCAAGACAGCAACGGCCGCCCAAACCCTGGGGATACTTCTGGCACAAGTCAGTACTTATCCACAGACCGAGGGGGTTCCAACAAGTTATGCCAGGGAAACCGGGGACAAACCGGCCTGCTGCACACATGGTTGAAGGACAGGCAAGTCGTTGATAAAAAAAGGGAAAATGGCGCTGTCCACAGAAAGCTGCCCGCTCTATCTACTACTACTAATTTGAAATAGAGAAATCAAAGAAGAGGTTGACATGATCGTCCTGAAGGCAACACAAGACAAAGTACTCTCCGTATTCCAGTCCGTTTCGGGCATCGTGGAACGTCGCCATACCCTACCCATCCTGGCCAATGTGATGATCCGGAAGACGGGCAGTGCCTTGCAATTCACGACCAGCGATCTGGAAATCCAGATCCGGACAACGACCGAGCTCGATGGGGACGCTGGCAATTTCACGACCACCGTGGGTGCGCGCAAGCTGATCGATATTCTGCGTACCATGCCGGCCGACCAGACGGTGTCGCTGGAGTCCAGCCAGAACAAGCTCATCCTCAAGGGCGGCAAGAGCAAGTTCACGCTGCAGACCCTGCCGGCCGAAGATTTCCCCCTGGTGCAGGAAGCGGCCAATTTCGGTCCGGCTTTCAGCGTACCGCAGAAGACCCTTAAGGAACTGCTGGGCCAGGTTTCGTTTTCGATGGCGGTGCATGACATCCGCTATTACCTCAACGGCATCCTGTTCGTGGCCGAAGGCAAGCAATTGAGCCTGGTCGCCACCGACGGTCACCGTCTGGCTTTTGCGTCGGCCACACTGGACGTGGAAGTGCCCAAGCAGGAAGTCATCCTGCCGCGCAAGACGGTGCTGGAAATGCAGCGCCTTCTGAGTGATACCGAGGGCGCGATCGAGATGCAGTTTGCGAGCAACCAGGCCAAGTTCAGCTTTGGTGGCATGGAGTTCGTGACCAAGCTGGTCGAAGGCAAGTTCCCGGATTACAACCGTGTGATCCCGAAGAACCACAAGAATGCCATCATCCTGGGTCGCCAACCTCTGCTCGCCAGCCTCCAGCGCACGGCCATCCTGACCAGCGACAAGTTCAAGGGCGTGCGCCTGAACATTGATCCTGGCACCCTGCGTGTGGCTTCCAACAACGCCGAGCAGGAAGAAGCCGTAGACGAACTGGAAATCGATTACAGCGGCGACAGCATCGAGATCGGTTTCAACGTGACCTACCTGATCGATGTGCTGACAAATATGGAACAGGACATGGTTAAGGTCGAATTGTCTGATTCGAACAGTTCGGCCCTGGTCACCATTCCCGACAACCACAGCTTCAAATACGTCGTGATGCCCATGCGCATCTGATGCAGATCGCAAGACCATGACCCGCGACGAACATCTGGTTCATCGCGGGTCTGTTCATTCAAGAGTTTGAGTAGTGTTGAAAAAGTAAGCCATGACCGAAGAAAACAAGTCCAGCGCTGCCGAGAACTTCAGCGCCCAGCCTCGCATTGATGCTCATCAGATCGGTGCATCAGAAGGTTATGGCGAATCGTCGATCCAGATCCTGGAAGGCCTGGAAGCGGTGCGCAAACGCCCCGGCATGTACATCGGTGACACTTCCGACGGAACCGGCCTGCACCACCTGGTGTTCGAGGTGGTCGACAACTCCATTGACGAAGCCCTGGCAGGGCACTGCGATGACATCGTGGTCACCATCCACCTGGACAATTCGATCAGCGTGGTTGACAACGGCCGTGGCATACCGACCGGCGTCAAGATGGACGACAAGCACGAGCCCAAGCGCAGTGCTTCCGAGATTGCGCTCACCGAATTGCATGCTGGCGGCAAGTTCAACCAGAACAGCTACAAAGTCTCGGGAGGCCTCCACGGTGTGGGTGTGTCCTGCGTCAACGCCCTGTCCAAGTGGCTGCATCTGACGGTGCGACGTGAAGGCAAGGTGCACCAGCTCGAGTTCGCGCGTGGTTTCGTGCAGAACCGCATCATCGAGCAGGCGGGTGGTGTGGAGGTTTCGCCGATGAAGGTGATCGGTGCCACCGAGAAGCGCGGCACCGAAGTGCATTTCCTGCCCGATGTCGATATCTTCCAGCAGAACCACGAATTTCATTACGACATCCTGGCCAAGCGTCTGCGCGAACTGAGTTTTCTGAACAACGGCGTACGCATCCGCCTCAAGGACGAGCGCAGCAACAAGGAAGACGATTTTTCCGGTGCCGGCGGTGTCAAAGGTTTTGTCGACTTCATCAACGCCAACAAGAAGGTGTTGCACCCCAATGCCTTCCATGCCAACGGCGAGCGTCCGGCCGAAACCTATGGTGGCATTCCCGGCACCAATATCGGCGTCGAAGTCGCCATGCAGTGGAATGACGGTTACAACGAGTCTGTACTCTGCTTCACCAACAACATACCGCAGCGTGATGGCGGCACCCACCTGACGGGTCTGCGCGCGGCCATGACCCGCGTGATCAGCAAATACATCGAGAGCAACGAACTGGCCAAGAAGGCCAAGGTCGAAATCTCGGGCGATGACATGCGCGAAGGCCTGTGCTGTGTGCTTTCGGTCAAAGTGCCCGAACCCAAGTTCAGCAGCCAGACCAAGGACAAGCTGGTCAGCTCCGAGGTGCGTGCTCCGGTAGAAGATATCGTGGCCAAGTCGCTCAACGAGTTTCTGGAAGAGCGGCCCAACGACGCCAAGATCATCTGCGGCAAGATCATCGAGGCGGCCCGGGCCCGCGAGGCGGCGCGCAAGGCGCGTGAGATGACGCGCCGCAAGGGCGTGCTCGACGGCATGGGCCTGCCGGGCAAGCTGGCCGACTGCCAGGAAAAGGACCCGGCCCTGTGCGAGATCTACATCGTCGAGGGGGACTCCGCCGGCGGTTCGGCCAAGCAGGGCCGCGACCGCAAGTTCCAGGCCATCCTGCCCTTGCGCGGCAAGATCCTGAACGTGGAGAAGGCGCGTTACGAGAAGCTGCTGACCAGCAACGAGATCGTCACGCTGATCACCGCCCTGGGCACGGGCATCGGCAAGGCCGCGGTCGAAAGCGGCAAGTCGGGCGTTGACGACTTCAACATCGACAAGCTGCGCTACCACCGCATCATCATCATGACCGACGCCGACGTGGACGGCGCCCACATCCGCACCCTGCTGCTGACCTTCTTCTACCGCCAGATGCCCGAGCTGGTCGAGCGCGGCCACATCTACATCGCCCAGCCGCCGCTGTACAAGGTCAAGTCCGGCAAGGAAGAGCTTTACCTCAAGGATGCCTCGGCTCTGGACGGCTACCTCTTGCGCATCGCTCTGGTGCAGGCGTCCATCCACACGGGCGGGTCGAACGGCAGCCTGATCACCGGCGAGACCCTGGCCGAACTGGCGCGCAAACACCAGCTGGCGGAAGGCGTCATTGCCCGTTTGCACAACTTCATGGATGCCGAGGCCCTGCGCGCCATTGCCGATGGCGTGGAACTCCGGCTCAATACGGTGGCCGAAGCCGAGACGTCGGCCCTGGCTCTGCAAGCCAAACTGCGCGAAGTGGGCAGCGGAGCCGAGGTGGCCGGCGAATTCGACGCCCGCACCGACAAACCCATCCTGCGCATCAGCCGCCGCCACCACGGCAACGTCAAGAGCAGTGTCATCACCCAGGATTTTGCGCACGGCGCCGACTACGCGGCTCTGGCCGAGGCGGCCAATACCTTCCGCGGCCTGCTGGGCGAGGGCGCCCGTGTCATGCGCGGCGAAGGCGAGAAGCAGAAGGAAGAAAAGGTCAGCGATTTCCGCCAGGCCATGGCCTGGCTGATCGTGCAGGCCGAAAACGCAACGGCCCGCCAGCGCTACAAGGGTCTGGGCGAGATGAACCCGGCCCAGCTGTGGGAAACCACCATGGATCCGGCCGTGCGCCGCCTTCTGCGTGTGCAGATCGACGATGCCATCGAGGCCGACCGTGTGTTCACCATGCTCATGGGTGACGAGGTCGAGCCGCGGCGCGAGTTCATCGAAGCCAACGCATTGCGCGCCGGCAACATCGACGTCTGACGCAGTTCCGGGCGGCATGAAAACCGTCGCCGTCATCGACTTCGAAACCTCGGGCATTTCGCCCGAGCAGGGCGCCCGCGCCACCGAGGTGGCGATTGTGCTGGTGCAAGGCGGGTGCATCGTCGACCGTTTCCAGAGCCTGATGAACGCTGGCGCCCATATTCCCGCCTTCATCACCCAGCTCACCGGCATCAGCAATGCCATGGTGCGCGCCGCTCCCGATGCCGGGGAGGTGATGCGCGAGGCCAGTCGTTTCGTGGGCGATACGCCCATGGTTGCCCACAACGCATCCTTTGATCGCAAGTTCTGGATGGGTGAGCTATCCCGCCTGGGCCAGCAGGCCCGGCAGCCTTTTGCCTGCACCATGCTGCTATCGCGCCGGCTCTACCCCCAGGCCCCGAACCACAGGCTGGGCACACTGGTGGACTACCACCGCCTGCCGCGCACGGGCACGGCCCATCGGGCGCTGGCGGATGCTGAAATGGCGGCTGAGTTGCTGGTCAGGATCCAGCAGGACCTGCAGCGTCGCTACGGTGTCACGGCTGCCGACCATGATCTGCTGATGGCCCTGCAGCAGTGCCAGCGCCAGGGCGTCTCGGCCCTCTTGTCGCGCTACGCCCGGGTATAGGATGATGCTTGACCGCATAATCAAACGATGCCTGCAGAACGGCTCATTCCATGAGTGATAAAAAACCTTTCGAGATTGCGCGCGAGGCGCTCAAACAGATCACGGCACGCCAGTTGGCGCCCACGCCGGTCAATTACCAGGCGATCTACAACGAGATTGCAGGCATGCCGAACGTGCAGCCCTTTCCGGAAGAGCCACTGAGGCAGATAGTCCAGGCCTTGCCGGCGCGCAACCCGGGCCAGGAAAAGCAGCGCAGTCTGCTGGAGTACGCTATCGGGCAGCGCAACTGGCTGGGCGTGCAGAACGCGCTGGTGGCCTACAGCGGTTTTGCCATGCCGGGCAGCGGCGATTCGGCCCCGGCACCGCTGGCGTCCACGCCCACCGCGGCACCGGCACTGACACCGGAATTCTTCGAGCAGATTGCGCGCCTGATCGAATATGCCAAGCCTGCCCTGGGCACGGACGATGCCCGCTTCCTGGAGCAGATGCAGCAGCTCATCCAGGCCCTGCGCGATCCGGCGGCCGAAGCCTACAAGGTCAAGGCCCAGCTGGCCGACTTCAGCCATCGCCTGTCCTTTGCGGCCGAAGACCAGGCCGAGATCCACCTGAGCCTGCTCAAGCTGCTGCAACTGATCATCGATAACATCGGCGAGCTCAGCCCGGACGACAACTGGCTCAAGGGCCAGACCGATGCGCTGAAGGAAGCGGCCCGGCCGCCGCTGACCTTGCGCCGCCTGGACGACGTGGAGCGCCGCCTCAAGGACGTGATCTTCAAGCAGACCGAGGCCAAGGGGCGGGCGCAGGAAGCCCAGGAAGAACTGCGCCAGATGCTGGCCACCTTCATCAGCCGCCTGTCGCAGATGAGCGAGATCAGCGGCGCCTACCAGGGCAAGATGGAAGAGAGTATGCGCCAGCTCGAGCAGGCCAAGAAGATCGAGGAGATCGCGCCCGTGCTCAAGGAGGTCATCAGCGCCACGCGGCACATGACCAGCGAATCGACCAGCGCGCGCGACGAGCTGCGTGCCATGCGCGAGAAGGCGCAATCCACCGAGGCCGAGATGGTCAAGCTGCACCGCGAGCTTGACCGCGTCAGCGCCCAGGCACGCCACGACAGCCTGACGGGGGCGCTCAACCGCCAGGGCCTGGACGAGGCCATGAACCGCGAGGTTTCCAGCGTGCGGCGCAAGGACGCAGCCCTGTCTGTGGCCTTGCTGGATATCGACAATTTCAAGAAGCTCAACGATGGCAAGGGACATGAGACTGGCGACGCTGCGCTCAAGCACCTTGCTACGGTAGCGCGCGAGTGTATGCGCCCGCAGGATACGCTGGCGCGTTATGGTGGCGAGGAGTTCGTTGTCCTGCTGCCCGATACGCCGCTGGACAAGGGCGTGGAGGCCATGACACGCCTGCAACGCGAGCTGACCAAGCGGTTTTTCCTGGCGGGCAACGAGAAGATCCTGATCACCTTCAGTGCCGGTGTGGCCCAGCTGGCCGCCGGTGAAACCGGTGCCGACGCCATCAAGCGTGCCGACCAGGCCATGTACCTGGCCAAGCGGGCTGGCAAGAACCGTGTCATCGGGGCCTGACATCCCGTCATAGGAGAGCCGCCGTGGAAATGATGATCGCCGGACTCGTGGTCTTTCTGGGGGTGCACTCGGTGCGCATGCTCGCCGAGGACTGGCGCCACCGCATGCGAACCCGCCTGGGCAAAGGTGCCTGGAAGGGCTTGTATTCCCTGCTTTCGCTGGCCGGACTCGCGTTGATCGTCTGGGGCTTCGACCTGGCGCGCGAACAGCCGGTGATCCTGTGGACCCCACCCACAGGTCTGCGCCATGTGGCCTCGCTGCTGACCCTGCTGGCCTTCGTGCTGCTGGCCGCGGCCTACGTGCCGGGTAATGCCATCAAGGCGCGCCTGCACCACCCCATGGTGCTGGGCGTGAAGACCTGGGCCCTGGCCCATCTGCTGGCCACCGGCATGCTGGCGCATCTGCTGTTGTTCGGCGCTTTCCTGGTCTGGGCCATCTTCAGTTTCAGTATCTCGCGCCGTCGCGATCGTCGCGATGGCGTGTCGTATCCACCGGGCCGCCGGGTGGCTACTGGTCTGACCGTGGTGCTGGGCGTGGCCGCCTGGGCCGTGTTTGCCTTCGGCCTGCACGGCCTGCTGATCGGCATCAAGCCTTACGGCTGATGTCCTTGGCCGGACGCGCTTACTTTTCCAGCACCCACTGGATCACGAACTTGGCAGCAAAGCCGACCATGCCGAAGGCCAGACCCAGGAAGAGTACGAAGGTCCCGAAACGCCCGGCCTTGGATTCCCAGGCCAGGTGGGCAATGATGAACAGCATGTAGAGCATGAAAGCCCCCACGCCGAAGCTCAGGCCGAAGGCGGCGATCTGCTCCTCGGTGTAGCCGAACATCAGCGCGCCTCCACGGCACCCGTTGTGCGCTCGGGCCAGGCCGATGCGTCCACCAGATCGCGGTAGGCATGCCAGCTGGCATGGCCCAGCATGGGCATGACGGCGATCAGCCCGAGCAGGGCCGACAGCAGGCCCAGCAGGGTGAAGCCCATGATGAGCGTGGCCCACCAGGCCATGGGCGCGGGATTGGCCAGCACGACCTCCCAGCTGGTGATCACGGCCTGCAACACGCTGATGCGACGGTCCAGCATCAAGGGGATGGCAATGGCGCAGGAGGCGAACATGGGTGCGGCCATCAGGCCGCCCAGGGCCAGCCAGATCTCGAACAGCCAGTTGTCGTGCGCCAGCACCACGTGGCGCAGGAAATCCAGGGGCTGTTCGATGGGCACGGGCGACATCAACGTGATCAGCGCGGCCGAGGTCAGCACCCAGCCGGTGCCCGCCAGGCCCAGCAGCAGGCCGAATTGCACCAGGCGCCAGTCCTTGCCGTCACGGCTGTCCCCATGACGACGCCAGCTCAGCCAAGTCTTCAGCACCAGGCGCCATGACCTGGCTTCGCCGCGTTCCACCGCCTGGCTCAGCGCGTACAGGCCGGTGGCGAGCACCGGCCCGACCACCAGCAGGCCGGAGAAGGCGCCGGCCAGCCACCAGAACTGGTCATGTGCCAGCATCAGCAGGCCCAGGCCGACGACGGTCAGCACCAGGCCGTGTGCGAAGCTGACCCAGCCGCAGCGCCCGATGTCGCGCCAGCCCAGCTCCAGCCAGCGCATCGGCTGGTGCAGATCGATGGTGCGGATGACGGGTGCGGCGGTGGGTTTCATCAGGCTCCGAGGTTAGCCGTGCCCGCGATGGGGTCCATGGTGGTGCAAGCGGGCCGTGTTCTCATCGAAGACCTTCTTCTGCTCGGCGTTCAGAGAGTTGTAAAAGGTCCGCGTGGCCGCGTCACGTTGCTCGAAGGCCGCATCCCGTTGCTTGCGCATTTCGTTCATCTTGTCCAGGCGCTCGGGGGTGCTGAGCTTGGCCATGTCTTCGCGCTTGGGCATCGAAGCGTGGGTCGGGGGCTTCATGGCGGCGAGGAAGGCGTTCCAGTTGCTTTCCTGCTCGGCACTCAGCTTGAGCTTGGCCTTGAGGTCGGCCGCTCGCTTGGCCATGTGCTCTTTCATGCGGTCCTGCCGGTGGGCGTGACGCTCGCCATCAGACTGGTGCACGCCGGGGCCTACGCCAGATCCTGCGGTGGGTCCGGGGCCGGATTGCGCCAGGGCTGCCAGGGCGGAAGTGGCCAGCACGGCGGCCAGCACGACGGGTTTGAAGTTGACTTTCATATCCTCATCCTTTCAGATCAGACCTGTTGTGAAGTAACAGGGTGCATGCAGTCTGCGCGGCTTGTGTATCGCGGGGATGTGGGTGTGCGTCGCGTGTGTAAAGCAGGCTCTAAGTAAGACCTCAGGCCAGGCGCCCGTTCTGGAAGTCCTCGACCGCTGTCATCAACTCCTCGCGCGTGTTCATGACGAAGGGGCCATATTGGGCAATAGGCTCCTTGAGCGGCCGTCCGGCGATCAGTAGCGCGCGTACCGGCGCGCCACTGGCATCAGCCTGCAGGCGCACGCCGTCGCCGCTGTTGTCCAGGATGGCCATGCGGTGCAGCGGCACCGCGGTGGCCTGCTCGCTGCCGTCCAGTACATGCACCGTGCCGCGGTAGGTATAGAGGAAAGCGTTGTAGCCCGCCGGCAGCGGCTGGCTGAAGACGGCGCCGCCGACAGGGAAATGCAGGTCCAGGTAGAGCGGGTCGGTCGGGTAGGCATCGGCCGGGCGCGCCATGGCCCCGGTCACGCCGTGGCTGTGGCCGGCGATCACACGCACGGTCACGCCTTCGGGCGTGGTGAACTCGGGAATCTCGGCACTCTGGATGTCGCGGTAGCCCGGTGTGCACATCTTGTCGCGGCCCGGCAGGTTGAGCCAGAGCTGGAAGCCCTCCATTACACCCTCTTGCTGTTCCGGCAGCTCGCTGTGGATCAGGCCGCGACCGGCCGTCATCCACTGTACGCCGCCGTTTTGCAGCAGGCCCTCGTGGCCGGCGCTGTCGCGGTGGCGCATGCGCCCGGCGATCATGTAGGTGACGGTCTCGAAGCCGCGGTGCGGGTGATCGGGAAAGCCGGCGATGTAGTCATCCGGGTCATTGCTGGCGAAGTTGTCCAGCATCAGGAAAGGGTCGAGCCGGCGCTGCAGGTCGTGCGTGAGTACGCGCGTGAGCTTGACGCCAGCACCGTCGGTGGTGGGCTGGCCGGTGACGAGGCGTTCGACGGCTCGGGGCGAGGTGACGGTCATGGGCGGCGGAATCCTGTCGGGTGATGTGTCTGCCGGGCCGGGAAGGCCCGGGACATGAACACATGGTAGCGGGGGCCGAATCCCCGCGCCGCCGTGCAGCTATCAGGCCTTGGGGGCGTCCTTGACGGAACAGGTGTCGATGCCCAGCATCGCGTAGGGTGGGCACCAGCCCATGAGGCCGGTGGCCATGGGGATCAGCCCGAGCCAGCCCCACCAGCCGACGGTGCCGGTGGCCGCCAGACCGACCAAGATGGCGCCCACGAGGATGCGGGCGACGCGTTCCATGCCGCCGATATTGGTTTTCATGCCGTACTCCTGTTGTGGATGCGGACCATTATTGGACGCGGACCCGGGGTCGTCAACTGCCCTGTTGCGCCAAGTCGTCCAGGATGGGGCAGTCTGGCCGCTCGTCGCCATGGCAGTGGTGCAGGAGCTGGTGCAAGGTGCGCTGCATGGCCTGCATGGACTCGATGCGTGCGGCCAGTTCGTCCACGTGCTTTTGTGCGATGCGCTTGACGCTGGCGCTGGTGCGCCGGCGGTTCTGCCACAAGGTCACCAGCTCGGCGATCTCGGCCATGGAAAAGCCCAGGTCGCGCGAGCGCTTGATGAAACGCAAGGTGTGCACATCGGCCTCGTTGTACTGGCGGTAGCCGCTGTCCGTGCGTGCCACGCGCGGCAGCAGGCCCAACGATTCGTAGTGCCGCACCATCTTGGCCGAGATGCCCGAAAGTTCGGCCACGGCGCCGATGTTGACCGGCCAGCGAACATTGTCCATGGTGCTCAGGCCGTGACGGCGTAGCCTTCTTCGGCGATGGCTTTGGCCAGCGTCTCGCGCGGCTGTTGTGACCGCACCTCGACGAGGTTCCGGCTACGGTCGATCTGGACTTCGGCTTGCGGGTCCACCTGCCGGATGGCGCGGGTGACGGATTTCTCGCAATGGCCGCAGGTCATGCCGCTGACGGTGAAGGTCTGGTTCATGGTCTTTTTCCTCAAGAACAGGGGTTGGTGGGAAGCATATGCTGAACCCTGCCACCGTGGGAAGGTCAATCGTACGGGTCATCAACCTTTTCTGCAGCAAGGTTGATCCAGGACAAGACTTGACCCTGCCATCATGGCGAGGTTCAACATCCAGACCATGAATACTTCCAACCCCACTTCTTCCCTGGCCACGCTGGACCTCGGCATCGATGGCATGACCTGCGCCTCCTGCGTGACACGCGTGGAAAAAGCCCTGAAAAAGGTCCCGGGCGTGAGCGAGGCGGCCGTCAACCTGGCCACCGAGTCGGCGCGTGTGAGCTACGCGCCATCGGAACAGGTCGAGGCGCGTCTGCGCCGGGCCGTGCGCGACGCCGGCTATGAGCCGCGTGCCGCCGATGCGCTGGTGCAGGAGGGTGAGGCCTCGCCCTGGGCCGGCTTCGCGCCGGTGGGCATCGGCCTGGCCCTGTCCTTGCCCCTGGTCGTACCCATGCTGGGCGACCTGGGGAGGTTCCACTGGATGCTGCCGGCCTGGGTGCAGTTTGCGCTGGCCACGCCGGTGCAGTTCATCCTCGGCGCGCGTTTCTACAAGGCCGGCTGGTTCGCGCTCAAGGCCCTGACCGGCAATATGGACCTGCTGGTGGCCATCGGCACCACGGCGGGCTGGGCGCTGTCGGTCTGGCTCTGGCTGTCGGCCGAACAGGGGGAGATGGCGCACCTGTACTTCGAAGCCTCGGCCGTGGTGGTCACGCTGGTGTTGCTGGGCAAGTGGCTGGAGGCCAGAGCCAAGCGCCAGACCACGGCCGCCATCCGCGCCCTGCATGCGCTGCGACCCGAGCTGGCGCACCTGATCGGGGTGGACGGCGAACTCGACGTGCCCGTGGCCGAGGTGCTGGTCGGCGACAAACTGGTGGTACGCCCCGGCGAGCGTTTCCCGGTGGACGGCACCCTGCTGGAAGGGCACACCCAGGTGGACGAGTCCATGCTCACGGGTGAACCTCTGCCCGTGGCCAAGGACGCCGGCGCCAGGCTCACCGGCGGCTCCATCAACGGCGAGGGCCGGCTTGTGATGCAGGTGGCGGCCGTGGGCAGCGAGACGGTGCTGGCGCACATCATCCGCCTGGTGGAGGACGCGCAGGCCGCCAAGGCGCCGATCCAGCGCCTGGTGGACCAGGTGTCGGCGGTGTTCGTGCCGGTGGTGCTGCTCATCGCCCTGCTGACCCTGCTGGGCTGGCTGTGGGTCGGAGCTTCCGGCGAGGCCGCCATCATCCACGCCGTGGCCGTGCTGGTCATTGCCTGCCCCTGTGCGCTGGGCCTGGCCACGCCGGCGGCCATCATGGCCGGCACCGGTGTTGCCGCGAAGCACGGCATCCTGATCAAGGACGCGCAGGCGTTGGAACTGGCGCACAAGGTCGACACCGTGGCTTTCGACAAGACCGGCACGCTGACCCTGGGCCAGCCGCGCCTGACGGCTTTCGAGGTGGCGCCGGACCAGGACGAGGCGCGCTTGCTGGCCGCCGCCGCCAGTCTGCAAAGCGGCAGCGAGCACCCGTTGGCACGCGCCGTGGTGCGTGCTGCACAGGATCGGCAGATTGCGCAGGTTGTCCCCGACAACGTGCGCGCCGTGCCCGGGCGCGGTAGCGAGGGCGAGGTGGGCGTGAGGAGCTATCTGATCGGCAGTCTGCGCTGGATGGACGAGTTGCGCGTGTCTCTGGGGCCGATGGCGGTGCGTGCAGCCGCGCTGCAGGCGCAGGGCGCTACCGTCTCGGTCATGGTGGAACGCAGCACGCAGGGGCTCACCTTGCGGGCCCTGCTGGCTTTCGGCGACGAGCCCAAGCCCGGCGCGAAGGAGGCGCTGGCCGCCTTGCGCGCGCGCGGTATCCGCACCGTGATGATCTCGGGTGACAACCGCGGTGCGGCCGAGACCATGGCGCGTCGCCTGGGCCTGCGCCCCGAGGCCGGCGAAGTAATGGCCGAGGTGCTGCCGGGAGACAAGGCTGCGAAAGTGGCCGAACTCAAGGCGGGCGGGCGCACTGTCGCCATGGTGGGCGATGGCGTCAACGACGCGCCGGCCCTGGCCGCGGCCGACGTGGGCCTGGCCATGGGCAATGGGACCGACGTGGCCATGCATGCGGCCGGCATCACTTTGATGCGCGGTGACCCGCTGCTGGTGGCCGCCGCGCTGGAGGTTTCGGACCGCACGGTCGCCAAGATCCGCCAGAACCTGTTCTGGGCCTTTGTCTACAACGTGGCCGGCATTCCCCTGGCGGCCCTGGGTTATCTGAACCCGGTGATCGCCGGCGCGGCCATGGCCTTGAGCTCGGTCAGCGTGATGAGCAATGCCCTCCTGCTGCGTCGCTGGCGTCCCGGGGGCGGGTGAGATGCGCGCCCCATCGTCGCCAAGACCTGAACTGGCTGACAAATACGTGCTATTACCGGCAGGCCATAGGGAGGCCGCGCTCTAGAATGCCCGGATCAAGTCAAGGAGGGGAGTAACCCTATGGTCAGCAGCATTTTTGTCCTGATGCGCCAGTTCACGATCCGTTTGCGCATGCTCGGAGCGATCGGTGTGGTGATGGTCCTGCTGTTGCTGGTCGGCGGAGCCGGCGTGTTCGGCATGTTCCGCATCCACCAGCTCAGCGCCGAGGTGATCGACGAGTCGCTGGCCGTGGTGGACCGCGTGGCCCGCCTGCGCTTCGACATGGCCCAGGTGCGTCGTTACGAGAAGGACATGATCATCCAGTACGAGAAGCCCGAGCAGATCCGCCAGATCCGTACGCGCTGGGAAGCCGACATGCAGCAGATCGAGAAGAGCGTGGAAGGGCTGTCGGCCAGCCTGTCCGAGGCGCGCCGGCCGCAGCTGCAGAAGGCGGCGGATCACCTCAAGAGCTATCGCAACATGTTCGGCGGCATCACCCGCCAGCTCGAAGACAGCGCCTATGAAACGGCGACCATCGCCAACCGCATGAGCGGGCGCGCCGTGGCCGAGTTCGAGGAGGCCGACAAGCTGCTCACGCAGATCGACGAGAGGCAACGCGCCGATGCACAGGCTTCCAATGCCAGTCGCAACGCCGTGCTGGACCAGACTCTGATCGTTTTTGCCGGCCTCGTGGTGCTGAGCCTGATGGTGGTGGTGCCGCTGACCCTGCTCAATATGCAGGCCATCTGCCGTCCGGTGGAACAGGCCCGCCAGCTGGCCCAGGCCATCGCCAGCGGCGACCTGTCGCAAGGCCTGCAGGTGCAGGGGCGCGACGAGGCGGCCGATCTGTCGCGTGCGCTGGAGCAGATGCGTGGCGGACTGGCTGCCATGGTGGGCCAGCTGCGCGAGGCCGGTGAAAGCATCTCCATCGCCAGCAGCGAGATCGCCACCGGCAACCAGGATCTGTCCAACCGCACCGAGCAGACCGCCGGCAATGTGCAGCACACGGTGAGCTCCATCGGCGCACTCAGCGGCAATGTGCAGCAGACCGCCGCCTCGGCGCAGACCGCCAGCCAGCTGGTGGCCACCGCCTCCCAGGCCGCGCAGCGCGGCGGCTCGGTGGTGACGCAGGCGGTGCAGAGCATGCACAGCATCTCGCAGTCCAGCCGCAAGATCAACGACATCATCGGCGTGATCGACGGTATTGCCTTCCAGACCAACATCCTGGCGCTCAATGCGGCCGTGGAAGCCGCGCGTGCCGGCGAGCAGGGCCGCGGTTTTGCCGTGGTGGCCAGCGAGGTGCGCTCGCTCGCGGGTCGCAGCGCCGAGGCCGCCAGGGAGATCAAGGCCCTGATTGGCGCCAGCGTGACGGCCGTGGATGGCGGTGTGCGCCAGGTCGAAGAAGCCGGTGCCGCGATGCAGGAGATCGTCAGCGGCGTGCAGCGCGTGCGCGACATCATTGGCGAGATCACGGTGGCGGCCGCCAGCCAGTCCAGCGGCATTGGCGAGGTCAACCAGGCAGTGCAGGAGATCGACCGCATGACACAGCAGAACGCCGCCCTGGTCGAGCAGTCGGCGGCGGCCGCCGAGTCCATGCGCGAGCAGGCTGAGCGCCTGGCCGGCATCGTGCGCCAGTTCCGCCTGGAAGCCCAGGGTCGCGGCGGCCCCTTGCTGCTGGCCTGAGTCGCGCCAGACTGCGCAAAGCTTGACGAGTGTCAAGCCCGCGCGGTGTCGGCCATGCCAAGCTGGGAACCATCATCTGATCCGATCGGGAGGTTCTCCATGGCCCATGTCAGCTTACGCATCATTCACGACGAGCATGCCGCACTGTCGGCCGTGCTCCAGTCCCTGCGCATGATGGTCCGGCGCGGGCCGGGCGACGGCCCGGAGCAGTTCTTCGACGTGCTGCGCGCCATGTTGTTCTACATCGACGAGTTTCCCGAGCGCCTGCATCACACCAAGGAAACCGAGCTGTTGTTTCCGCCGGTGCGCGCGCGTGCGCCGCACCTCCATGAGGCGCTGGATCGGCTGGACCGGGACCACGCGCACGGCGAGGCGGCGGTGCGCGAGTTGCAACACCTGCTGCTGGCCTGGGAACTGCTGGGAGACTCAAGACGTGAGGTCTTCGAGTTGGCCGTAGCGCGCTACCTGGATTTCTATCTGGAGCACATGAAGCTGGAAGAGACTGTCATCCTGCCCGAGGCCGAGAAGGTGCTGAGTGCACAGGATTGGCTGGCACTGGACGAGGCCTTTGCCACCAACTGCGACCCGCTGACTGGCAAGTACTCGCGCGATCCGGTCTACGACCGCCTCTTCACGCGCATCGTGATGCGCGCACCGGCGCCCATCGGCGTCGGTGCGGACTGAGCCGTGTTCAGGTTTCTTCGTCCGGGCGCCTGCCCGTGAACCAGGCGACGTAGAGCACGGGTAGCAGCACCAGCGTGAGCAGGGTGGCTGTCACCAGGCCGCCGATCACCACGATGGCCAGCGGGCGCTGGGTTTCGGAGCCGATGTCGTGCGACAACGCCATGGGCAGCAGGCCCAGCGCGGCCAGCATGGCCGTCATCAGAACCGTGCGCAGGCGTTGCATGGAGCCGGTGCGCGCCGCCTCCAGCACGCTGTAGCCTGCGTTGCGCAGCTGCTGGAACACCGAGAGCATCACCACGCCGTTGAGCACGGCCTGGCCTGACAGGGCGATGAAACCGATGGCAGCCGACACCGACAGCGGGATGTCGAACACCCACAGCGCGATGAAACCGCCGATCAGGGCCAGCGGCACGTTGATCAGGATCAGCGCCGCCTTCTTGAAGGAGCTGAAGGCGTCGAACAGCAGCACGAAGATCAGCAGCAACGAGATCGGCACCACCACGGACAGGCGCTGCATGGCGCGTTCCTGGTTCTCGAACTCGCCTGACCAGTTGACGGTGTAGTTTTCGGGTACCCGGACATTGGCCGCCACGCGGGCCTTCATGTCCTTGACCACCGAGCCCATGTCACGCCCCTTGATGAAGACGCCGATGGCCATGGTGCGGCGACCGGCTTCGCGCGCGATGTTCATGGCCCCCGGACTCTGCCGGATGCTGGCGACGGAACCCAGGGTCGTATAACCCCCGCTGGGGATGGCCAGCGGAGTGGACGGCAGATTGGCGATGGTGCGCTCGTCTTCGGGCAGACGAACCGCCACGGCAAATTTCTTCTCGCCTTCCCACAAGAGGGTGGCGGCGCGACCGGCCAATGCCGATTCGATCACATCCTGTACGTCACTGACGTTCAGCCCGAAACGCGAAGCCCGTTCGCGGTCGATATCAATCAGCAGCTGAGGCAGTTCACCCAGGCGGTCGACCTCTGCGCGCTGCACGCCTTGCACACGACGAAACTCCAGCCGCATCGCTTCTACGGTGCGTTGCAATTCACCCAGATCCTCGCCGGCGACCTTGACGACGATCTGGCCCTTGATCTGCGAGATCGATTCGAGCACGTTGTCGCGTATGGGTTGCGAGAAGGCTGGATCGACGCCAGGAATGACCGACAGCTTGCGGTCCATTTCCTCGATCAGCGCATCCCGCGTCATGCCTTTGCGCCACTCTTCCGCCGGCTTTACATCGACGAAGACCTCGGCCATGCTCAGGGTTTTGGGGTCGGTTCCGTCCTCAGGCTGGCCGGCCTTGGAGACGACGGTGCGCACTTCGGGGATCGTCAAAAGCAGCTCGCGGGCAGTACGCAGGACCTTGATGGCCTGTTCCTGCGACTGGCTGGCAGGCATGTCCCAGTTGACCCAGAAGGTGCCTTCGTTGAGCTCGGGCAGGAACTCTGAACCGAGGCGGGCGGCCGCACCCAGGCCCAGAACGAAGGCGCCCAGCGCGATGGCGATCACCTTGCGCTGGTGTGTCAGTGCCCAGTCCAGCACCGGCGTGTAGACGCGCTTGGCGGCGGCGACCACGCGGTTGTCCCCGTGCGGCAGCTTCTTGCGCAGCATCCAATAGGCCAGCAGGGGCACCAGCGTGAGCGAGAAAATCAGTGAACCGATCAAGGCGGTCGTGACGGAGAGCGCCATGGGCTGGAAGATGCGGCCCTCGTGCCGCTGCAGCGCAAAGATCGGAATGTGCGCGGCGATGATGATCAGCATGGAAAACAGGGTGGGGCGGCCCACCTCGTTGGCCGCTTCGATGATGGTCTGGCGTCTTTCGCTCTCGGACATATTCTCGCTGTCCTTCTCGAGCCGGTGCATGATGTTCTCGATCACGATCACCGCGCCGTCGACGATGATGCCGAAGTCCATGGCGCCCAGCGACAGCAGATTGGCAGGCACGCCCATGATCTTCAGGCCCATGAAGGTGGCCAGCAGCGCCAGCGGGATCACCACCACCACGGCCAGGCTGGCGCGCAGGTTGGACAGGAAGATGTAGAGCACCAGGGACACCAGCAGCGCGCCTTCGACCAGGTTGTGGAACACCGTGGTCAGGGTCTTGCCCATGAGCCAGGTGCGGTCGTAGAAGGGCGCGATGTGCACGCCCGGAGGCAGCCCTCGCTCGTTGAGCTGTTCAATCTTGTCCTTCACCCCGTGCAGCACCTCGCTGGCGTTTTCACCCTTGCGCATGATGACGATGCCGATCACGGCGTCATCGTCATGGTCCTGTCCGGTGATGCCCAGCCGGGGCACGGAGCCCAGCTTGATCTGCGCCACGTCGCGGATCAGGATGGGCGTGCCGTTGCGCGAGTCCAGCACGATGCGGCCGATGTCGTCGGCTGAACGCAGCAGGCCGATGCCGCGGATGGCGAACTGCTGCGAGCCCTGTGCCACATAACTGCCGCCGGCATTGGAGTTGCCGCGGCCCAGGGCGTCGAGCAGGTTCTGGAAGGTCAGCTTGTAGGCGCGCAGCTTGTCCAGGTCGGGTTGTACTTCGTACTGCTTGATGAATCCGCCCATGGCCACAACATCGGCGACGCCGGGCACCTGACGCAGCGCACGCTCCACGACCCAGTCCTGCTGCGTTCTCAGATCGGTAGTGGACAGGCCGTCGCCGCGCAGACGGTAACGCATGATTTCGCCCACGGGCGTGGCATTCGGCGCAATGCTCACCCGGGCCCCGGGCGGCAGGTCGACCCCGTTGAGTCGCTCCATCACCTGCTGACGCGCCAGGTTGACGTTGGCACTGTCGTCGTAGGTGACCACGGTATAGGACAGGCCGAACTGGGTGTGAGAGAACAGACGGATCGAGTTGGGCAGGCCGGCCAGTGCCGTTTCGACAGGGAGCGTGACCTGTTTCTCGACTTCTTCAGCGGCTCGTCCAGGGAAAAGGGAAATGACCGTGACCTGTGTGTCAGTGACGTCGGGGAAGGCTTCGACGGAAAGGTTTTTGAAGGCAATCACGCCCGCCATGACGAACAGCAGCGTGCCCAACACGATGAACAGGGGCTGGTGCACGGCATACTGGATCAGGCGCTTCATTTCTTGTCTGCCCCGCGGTTCTGCGTCTTGACGGCGGGTCCGGCTTCTGCGTTGTCATTGCTTGAGCGAGCCTCCTCTTCGGCCAGGCGCAGCAGTCTGTCCAGCAGCAGCGCGTTTTCGACGACCACCTGCTCACCGGTCCGCAGGCCACTGCTCACGACGACTTGCCTGGGACCTTCATACTCCAGCTCCACGGTGCGTCGCTCGAATTCACCCGGTCGCGTCTGAACAAAGGCGGACTGGCGGGAGCCTCGCAGGAGGACCGCTGTCGCCGGTATCACCACCTCACCGGGGAAGGTGCGCTCGAAACGGGCCGTGGCCAGCATTTCGGCTTTCAGGCGGCGATCGGTGTTGGCCACCACGCCGCGAATCTTGATGGTGCGGGTCAGGGGGTCAATGAAGTCAGAAGTTGTGATGACCCGGCCCGAGAACTTCTGTCCGGGTAGCGAGGTGACGCTGAGCTCGAAACGGGTTCCCGAACGCACAATGCCCACTTCCGATTCCCGGGCGTCGATCTGGATCCAGAGCGACGTCGGGTCGGTGACCACGAAAAGGGCGGGCACGCTGGGTCCGGTGAGTTCGGGTCGCAGTTCCTGGCCGGGGTTGAGATTGCGTTCGACCACCATGCCTCCGATGCTGGCGGCCAGCACCAGTTGCTGGTTGACGTTGCTGCTGCCACCGTAGAGACGGGTGCGGGCCTGGGCGCGGTCCGCTTCGGCGCGCGCGCGCTCCTGATCGGCTTCGGCCTGTTCCAGCTCCTTGCGTGCGACGATGCCGGCATCGAACAGCTCGCGCTGGCGCTGCAGGGCTTTGGCCGCAAGGCGGGCGTCGGCTTCGGCGCGGGCGGTGTCGCTCTGCGCCTGACCGAAGTCCGGTGAGGCCAGCACGGCCAGCGGTGCGCCGGCGACCACGCGCTGGCCGACATCGGCCTTGATGGCCGTGACGCGACCGGCGAAAGATGGATAGATGCGCTGGGTGCGCTCCTCGTTCCAGACCAGCTTGGCGGGCAGCTCGATGGCGATGGAGCTGGCCGGTTCGGCCGGCGCCAAGGTCAGGAGCTTGAGTTGCGGATGCCCGGCAGCAAAGCGCAGTTGCTGGCCCTGCATGATCGGGGCCGGGGCGTCTGCCGTGGGGGCGGGCTGCTCATTGCAGGCCGTAAGCAGCAGAGTCGCCAGCAGTGCGGGCAGATGGGTTTTCAGACGGTTCAGCATGGTCGACGACTTTTCGGATCTTGATTCAAGGGGTGCCAGCGGCCGCCGTCAGCGTCTGGCCTGTGCGCAGCTGCCAGACGCCTAGGGTCTTGGCGTGCTCGCTGCGAGCGGCCACGGCCTCCAGCACGGTGGCGCGCAGGGTGCGGCGAGCGTCCAGCAGGTCGGTCAGCGAGAGCGCGCCCTTGCGGTAGGCCAGTTCGGCGCCTTCGGCCACACGGCGCGCCCGCGGCAGGATCTCGGCCTCATAGGCTTCGGTGCGTGCGGCCGTGCTTTGTAATTCGTGCTGCAGGCGCTGCAGTTCCAGGCGCGCCAGGCGGCGGGTTTTCTCCAGCGCGTCCTGGGCCTGGGCCAGCTGGGCGCTGGCGCGGCCGATCTCGCCCTCGTAGCCGTAGCCCCACTGCAGCGGCATGGACATGCGCAGCGCCACCAGGGCCGTGGAGGTGCCCGGGTAGTGATCGTAGGACACGCCCCAGGTGATGTCGGACTTCTTCTGGGCGCTGCTGTTGTCCAGCGCGGCCTGTGTGGCCTGGACCCGCGCCCGCGCCGCGCGGACGTCGGCGCGGGCCTCGATCAGCTCATCCAGTGCGGCCACGGCATTCAGGGAGCCGCCGGGCAGGGCTGGCCAGTCGGGCCGGGCCTGCAACTGCCCGGGTGCGCCGCCCAGGCTGGTCAGTTGCCACAGCAGCAGTGCGGCACGCTGCTGTTCCAGTTCGGCCAGGCGCAGGTCGGAGCGGGCACGCTGGGCCTCGATCTCGGTGCGCGCCGTCTCCTGGGCAGAGAGGTCGCCGGCCTGCAGGCGCCGTGCGGCGATGCGCGCCAGTTCGGCGGCGCTGCGTTCGATCTGCGTCACCTCGGCCACACGCTCCTGCGCGGCCAGCAGGTCATAGAACCCGGTGAGCGCAAAAACCTTCTGCTGGATGCTCGTTTCATCCAGGTCGGCCTGGACGGCATCGGCAGCGCGCTGCGCGGCGCGGGTGCGCAGTTCACGCTTGTTGCCGCGCTCCCAGGTCCAGTCCAGGCCTACCGATTTGTCCACCGTGCGCTCGTGCAGCAGGTTGCCGCTGCCGTTGCCGTTCTGCAGATCGATCTGGCTCACGCTGGCCGAGAGCGCGGGAAAGGGGGCGCGGTCGGCGCTGGTGATGTCGGCCTGGGCCCCGGCCAGCGTGCGCCGCGCCAGGACAACGTCCAGGTTGTCCTGGGCGGCCTGCAGGGCCTGTTGCAGGGAAACGGGCAGGGGCGCCGCGGCCGCTGTCTGGGCCTGGGCGGTGGCCGACAGCAACAGGCTGGCCAACAACAATAATTGACGTATGCTCATGGATCAATCAACTCAAGGGGGTCGAGTGTCTCCGGTTGCGCCTGACCGCCGACTGACTCTGCCCTTGGTGAAAACGCGTAGTCCACGCCTGTCGCGAGCCCTGCCGCCATGAGAATCCTGCTGGTCGAAGACGATCCCGTGCTGCGCGAGGTCATGCGCCTGAGCCTGCGTGATGCCGGCCACCGTGTGGACGAGACCGGCACCCTGGAGCAGGCCGCGCATTTCTGGCGCGTGCAGCCGTTTGACGCCGTGCTGCTGGACCTGAACCTGCCGCAGAGCGAGGCAGCGACCAGCCCCCTGGCCAACGGCCTGACGCTGTTGCGCGAGGCGCGCGCGCGCGGCGACCGCACCCCCGTGCTGGTGCTGACTGCGCGCAACCGCACCGACGAGCGCATTGCCGGCCTGGACGCCGGCGCTGACGACTACCTGGGCAAACCCTTCGAGCTGGCCGAAGTCGAGGCGCGGCTGCGCGCCCTGGTGCGCCGCACCGCGGGCACCGATGACCTGTTCGAGATCGGGCGCCTGAGCCTGGACCGCAAGGCGCGGCGCTTCACCATCGACGGCCTGCTGCTGGAACTGCCGGCGCGCGAGTTCGAGGTGCTGTGGGAGCTGATGACACCGCCCGGACGCGTGGTCAGCAAGCGCAGCCTCTCGGACAAGCTCTCTGACTTCAGCGAGGCCCTGGGCGACAACGCGCTGGAGGCCTTCATCTCCCGGCTGCGCAAGAAGCTGGTCGGCAGCGGCGCGCGCATCCGCACCCTGCGCGGCCTGGGCTACGCGCTGGAGCGGGGTGATGGGAGCGAGGCTTGAGCACAGCGCCTGCGCCGGCCGACACGCTCGCCAAGCCCTCCTTGCGCGCGCGCCTGGTGCGCCATGTGCTGCTGCCCCTGGCGCTGACCTGGCTGCTGGGCTCGGCCGTCACCGTGGCCGTGGCCTACCACTTTGCGCAGAAGGCCTTTGACCGCGCCCTGCTGGACGATGCCTACGCCCTGGCTTCACGCGTGCGCTTCCTGCCCCAGGGCCTGGCCCTGGAGCTGTCCAGCCGCGAGATGAGCACGGTGCTTTTCGACCAGAGCGAGAGCATTTATTTTGTGGTGCGCCGCGCCGACGGCTCGGCCATGGCCGGCCATCCAGGGCTGCGGGCGCCCATGCCGAGAAGCCCGGACACCATCCTGTTTGCCGAGGCCATCTACGAAGGCCAGCCCCTGCGCACGGTGACGCTGGTGCAGGACGCGCCCGACAACTTCACCGTCATGGTGGGGCAGACCACACGCAGCCGGCGCACCTTGCTCCACGACGTGTTGATCTATTCGGTGGTGCCGCAGATCGCCTTGCTGCTGCTGCTGGCCCTGTGGCTGCGCGGCATCATCGGCCTGGAGTTGCGGCCACTGAACGCGCTGCAGCGTTCAGTGGAGCAGCGCGATGCGCTGGACCTGACGCCGGTGCCGGTCTCGGCCAGTTCGCGCGACATCGAGCACCTGGGCACGGCCATCAACGCCCTGCTGGGGCGTGTCAGCCAGAGCCTGCAGGCGCAGCGCGAGTTTTCCGGCAATGTGGCGCATGAATTGCGCACCCCGCTGGCCGGCATCCGCGCCCTGGCCGAGTACGGCCTGGCGCGGGCCGAGCCCGCCGTCTGGCGCGAGCAGCTGCAGCGCATCGGCGCCAGCGAGGCGCGCGCCAGCCGCCTGGTGGAACAGCTGCTGGCCCTGGCGCTGGCCGACGAGGCCGATGCCGGTGTGCAGAACGGGCCGGTGGCGCTGGACGAGGTGGTGCGCGAAACCGTGCTGCGTTACCTGCCGCGCGCCGACGCGGCCGGGGTGGACCTGGGCGTGCACGGCCTGGACCGGCCGGCGCACGTGGCCGGCAATGTGGCCCTGATCGAGGGCATCCTGGGCAACCTGCTGGACAACGCCCTGCGTTACGGCCGGGCCCCGGCCGGCCAGGCCAGCACGCTGACCGTGGAACTGGCGTGCGAGGGCGGGGGTGTGCGGCTCTCGGTGATCGACAACGGACCCGGCCTCACGCCGCAGGAGCGCCAGCATCTGATGCGGCGCGGCGTGCGCGGCCTGCACGCCGAGCGCCTGGGGCAGGGTGCCGGCCTGGGTCTGGCCATCGTGGCCAAGTTCGCCCAGCTGACGCACGCGCGCTTCGAATTGAGCCATGCGCCGGCAGGCCCCGGCCTGTGCGCCAGCGTGGACTTCCAGCTGCTGTCCCGCAGCTGAGCGCATCGGTCTAGAAGCGCGTGCCGAAGGCCAGGCGCCACATGTCCTGTGGCGTGAAGTTGACCTTGGGGTCATAACCCAGGCGCAGGAACCAGCGGGGCCAGTCATAGGCCACCGACAGGCCGGCGCGCTCGATCATCTCGTCTTCCACCAGGCCGCGCTTGTAGAGCAGGTCGACCGTCAGGCGGTGGCCGTCGGGCAGGGGCGTGCGCCAGACCAGATGCAGGTGCTGCTGGTCGGGGTTCAGGCGGTTGTCGCGCACGACCACCAGACCCAGCGAGGGGCCCTCGGCCCAGCGGTAGCCGCCGCTCAGGCTCCAGGCGTCGTTGGGGTCGAAGTTCAGGTTCACGGTCTCGCGCAGATTGGTGCGGCCCAGGCCGGCGCCGACATACCAGTCTGCGCCCGTTTCCAGGCCCACACTGCCGTTGAGGGCGCCGCCGGTGGCCAGCTGCGCCGAAGGCTGGATGCGCACCGCGCCCAGCTTCCAGGTGCGATCCCAGCCGATCCGGTCCTGGACCAGCTCGCGGGCCGGCGCCACATAGCGGCCGATCCAGACATTGCCCAGCCCGGAGCTGTGACGCAGGTTGATGTCGGTCGAATCACTGCTGGCTTCGCCGCCGCCGCTGGACTGGTACAGACCCGCCGTCAGCTTGAAGGCCGGGGACGAGACCCTGTCCGTGTCCTGCGCCCAGGCGGCATGTATCGCAAGCCCCAGGCAGGCCGTGGTCCAGATTCGGATGAAATGAAATTGCAAAACAGCGCTCCTTGAATACCTGCATGAAGTTTGCCATCGGCGGGGTCACGGCTCCGCCGTCGGTCACTCCTACAATATGCTCGATCTGAAGACCTGTTGCCATGCCTTCTCTCCGAACGATCTTTTCCGTCGCGCTGGCAGCCAGTCTGTCGCCGTTTGCGGCTCTGGGGCAGACACAGGAGGCGGCCGACCTTGAGCCACCGGCCTGGGACCTCCGATTCCAGTCGACTTACATCTGGCAGTACAAGCCGGGCTTCCATGCGGCCTACTCCGGTGCCAACAGCCTGACCCCCGGGCGCGAGTACAGCACCACGTTCAGCGCGACGGCCTACCTGGGTCTGCGGCCCTGGGCTGGCGGCGAGATCTATTTCAACCCCGAACTTTCACAAGGACACGCCTTCTCGCAGCTGACCGGCTTGGGTGGTTTCACCAATGGCGAGGTAACCCGCGCCTCCAGCGACAGTCTGCAGTACTACCGTCAGCGCCTGTTTCTGCGTCAGACCTGGGGCAGAGGCGGCGGCCAAGAGGCGCGCGAGGCCGATCTCAACCAGCTGGCGGGTTCGGTGGATCGCAACCGCGTGGTGTTGACAGCTGGCAATTTCTCGGTTCTGGATGTTTTCGACAACAATGCCTATGCCAAGGACTCTCGTCGCCAGTTCATGAACTGGAGCGGCATGACACATGCCTCTTACGACTATGCCGCCGACGCGCGTGGTTTCGGCTGGGGCGCGGCGCTGGAGTGGTATCACGATAACTGGGCGCTGCGGCTTGGCCGCATGACCGGTCCGGTCACGCCCAATGATCTGCCGGTGGACTTCGATATCCTGAACCACTACGGCGACCAGATCGAAGTCGAGCGTGGGCATCTTTTGGGTGAGCTGCCAGGCAGGGTGCGCGTGCTGCTGTGGCGCAACCGCGCCGTGCTCGCGCGCTACCAGGACGCCATCGACTGGGGCCGGGCTAACAGCCGCGCGCCGGACATCTTCCAGGTGCGCAATAGCGAGCAATTCAAGACCGGCCTCGGTATCAATGTGGAGCAGGCCTTGTCGTCCACGGCAGGCGTGTTCCTGCGCGCCATGCACACCGACGGGGGCACCGAAACCTATGCTTTCACCGAAGCCGACCAGTCTTTCGCTGCTGGCCTGTCCCTGCAAGGGGCTGGCTGGGGCCGCGCCCAGGACACGCTGGGCCTGATGCTGGCGCAAAATGGCCTGTCTGCCCAGCGCCGCGCTTATCTGGAGGCCGGCGGCATTTCCTTCTTCATCGGCGACGGCGCTTTGGGCTATCAGCCGGAGACCATTTTCGAGATTTATTACAGCGTGGGCCTGGGGCGGCGCGTCTTTCTGACCTTGGACTACCAGCGCATCCAGAACCCCGCATACAACGCCGACCGCGGCCCGGTTGATTTTGCCGGTGTGCGTTTGCATGCGGAGTTCTGATCCTTTCTTCGGTGCACAAGGGCAAGGATTGAATCTTCATGAGGCGCCGGCTCCAATGGACATCGTTGGCACTGGCGGCCTTGCTGCTGGTGCTGGCCGTAGGTCTGCTGCTAACGCAGCGCTGGCTGTCCACCGACGAATTGCGCCAGCGCGTCGAACGCGAAGCCTCGGCGGTGCTGGGCGTGCCGCTCAAGCTCGAACGCGTGGGCCTCACGCTGTGGCCGCTGCCGGGTGTCGCGCTGGACGGTGTAGAGCTGCGCACGCGCCAGCCGCTGAAGGCGGAGCGCATCGAATTGCGCCCGGCCTGGCAGCAGCTGCCGCTGGGCCGCATCGCGATTTCCACCCTGGTGGTCCGGCGCGCCGTGTTGCCGCAACAGGGCATCGACGCGCTGCTGGCCTCGCTGCAGAAAATCCGCCAGCGCGACAAGTCGCCGCAGACGGCCTCTGCGCTGCACTTGTTGCCCCGGCGTACGGTGCTCGACGAACTGAGCTGGGTCGATGCCCGGGGCAAGACCATCGTGATCCAGGCCGAGGCGCGGCTCGACAGTGACGCGTTGCCCGAGCAGATCGAGCTGGAAGTCCTGCGCGGGCGCCTGCAGGGCGCGCACCTGAATCTGTACCGCAGTGATGAGCGGGCCTGGGATGTGGCGCTCCGGGTGGCCGGCGGTACGGTGCAGGGACGAGTGGAGGTGCAGCCCTCGGGTGAGGCTGGCGCCGAGTTCGCGCTCAAGGGCCTGTTGCAGACGCGCGCGGTCGAGCTCTCGCAGCTCACCGCTGCCGAGCCGACCGAGGCCGTGCGCGCCCGCCAGCCGCTGAGCGGCCGGCTCGAAGCCAGCACCACGCTCAACGCGCGGGCGCGCCAGCCCTCGGCGCTGCTCGACGTGCTCCAGACGCAGTCGAAATTCACCGTGCGCAACGGCATGCTGCACGGCATCGACCTGGTCAAGGCGGTGCAGACCGTGGGGGTGAGCCGCGGTGGCAATACGCCGCTGGACGCGCTGTCCGGCTTGGTCAGCACGCGCGGCAAGGCCATCGAGCTGCAGAACCTGGCGGCCAGCTCGGGCTCGCTCAGCGCCACCGGTCGGGTCAGCGTGTCCACCACGCAGCAACTCAATGGCCGCGTGAACGTGGACCTGGGCGGGGCGGTGGGCGTGCCCTTGCTGGTAGGCGGCACGGTCGACGAGCCCGAGGTGTCGCTGACGGCGGGCGCCAAGATCGGCGCCGCGCTGGGGACCATGCTCATGCCCGGCGTGGGCACGGGTGCCGGGGCATCGGTGGGTGGCAAGATCGGCGAGGGCCTGAACAAGCTGTTCGGTAAATAGGCCCCGCCGGGCGGCCGGGTTCAGGTCCTGTAGCCCGGGTCCAGCCGCTCCGCCTTGCGCAGCAGCGCCGGCCAGGCCAGGTTGGCGCCCTGACCGGCGGTGGCGGTTTTCATCACGCCGGCGATGCCCTCGACGATCTTCGGGTCCACCATGACCAGTTCGCCGCCGGCCTGCGCGTCGATCTGGATGCGGCAGGTGGCCTCGAAGATGTACATGTTCAGGAAGGCGTCGGCGATGGTCTTGCCCACGGTCAGCAGGCCGTGGTTGCGCAGCATCAGGTAGTTGGCCGTGCCCAGGTCGGCCTGCAGACGCAGCTTTTCCTCGTCGCGCAGGGCCACGCCTTCGTAGGCGTGATACGCGAGCGAGCCCAGCACGAAGGTGGACTGCTGGCTGATCGGCAGCACGCCGCACTTCTGCGCGCTGACCGCCACGCCGGCGCGCGAATGCGTATGCAACACGCAGCCCGCGTCCTCGCGCGCGGCGTGGATGGCGCTGTGGATCACGAAACCGGCGGGATTGACGGGGAAGGGCGAGTCGCTGAGCTTCTTGCAGTCTTGGTCCACGCGCACCAGGCTGGAGGCCGTGATCTCGTCGAACATCAGGCCGTAGGGATTGATCAGGAAGTGGTGCTCACCGGGCCGGGAAAGAGAGGAGGGCAATTTGGCGCTGATGTGGGTGAAGACCAGGTCGCTCCAGCCGTAGGCGGCCACCAGGCGGTAGGCGGCGGCGAGATCGCAGCGCAACTGCCATTCCTGTTCGCTGACGACTTCCTTGAGGGAGGGGATGTGCATGGGGTCTCCTTGCTTGTGAATGCTCTTGCCGCACTGTCCACCATGCCGGCGCCGGGATCAACGCCCGGGGGTCACCTGGGCGACGCGGCGCGGAATTCGCCGGGGCTCTTGCCCGTGTGCTCGCGGAACACGCGGCTGAAGTGCGAGGCGCTGTTTAAACCCCAGGACAGGGCGATGTCGGTGATGGGGCCCGTCTGCGCCATGGGGTGCTGCAGCTCGCGCACGCAGGCTTCCAGGCGCAGGTTCTGGATATGGCTGGCCAGGGTCTGGTCCTCGTCGGTGAAGGCGCTGTAGCGATGGCGCTTGCTGCAGTTCAGCGCTGCAGCGATCTGCTCCACCGACAGTTCGGGGTCGCTGGCCATGGCCGTGCGCCAGCCTGCTGGCGTGGTGCTGGGCATCGCTGCGTGGAATGCGCCCGTCATCCTGGGCACGCGCGCCATCTGCGTGCCGCTGGCCTGCGGCAACACCGTGGTGATGAAGGGCTCGGAGTACTGCCCGCGCACCCACCAGCTCATCATCGAGGCCTTCCAGGATGCGGGCTTCCCGTCGGGTGTGGTGAACTACATCACCAACGCCCCGCCCGACGCCGACATCGACGACGCCGTCAACGGTGCGGCCTTTGGCTGTTTCCCCAACAGCGGCCAGATCTGCATGAGCACCGAGCGCATCATCGTGGACAACAAGATTGCCGACGCCTTCGTCAAGAAGTTCGTCGAGAAGGCCAAAGCGCTGCCGCTGGGTGACCCGCGCAAGCCCGAGCCGGTGGTGCTGGGCTCGGTGATCGGCATGAACACGGTGGAGCACTGCAACGCGCTGATCGACGACGCGCTGGCCAAGGGCGCCAAGCTGGTCTGCGGCGGCAAGGCTGGCATCAACGAGTTTACCGAGCTGCGCTAGATCACGATGCAGACGACCCCGCGTCACTACCCCTTTTGAGTTTCCCCCTCTCCTTCTGGGAGAGGGGGAGGTCAGGGCGCCGCCCCTCACCCCAGCCCTCTCCCCGGAGGGGCGAGGGAGCCAAACCGTTCAAAACGGCGCGGTTTCTTTTTCCAGCTTCTGCAGATAGAGCAGGGCCTGTTCGGCAGAGTCGCCGCACATGGCGGGCGAGGGCGCCAGGCTGGCGCAGACCGCCGGCCGCCCGGGCTGGCCGAAGATCAGGCAGCGGCCCGCCGCATCCAGCTGTACGCAGCGCACGCCGGCCGGCTTGCCTTGCGGCATGCCGGGGATGGGGCTGGAAATCGAGGGGGCGATGCAGCAGGCAGCGCAGCCGGGGCGGCAATCCATGGGGTGTTGCTATGAAGTTTGTAGCTGCCGTCGACCGTTGTATGCGGTGCAGGGCCGGGTTGATGTCCCTGATTGTCGCCAAAATCGCCGGGAGCGGCTAAAATCAGGACTTCGGTGCCCCGCTGGGGGCTGGCCGCCGGCGCAGGACGCGCTCACTTTCCCGGATCTTCCATGCTCTACCCACAAGAATTCGATGTCATCGTCGTCGGCGGCGGCCATGCCGGCACGGAAGCCGCGCTGGCGTCCGCGCGCATGGGCGCCAGGACCCTGCTGCTGACACACAACATC